>CAYTPF010000131.1:0-4639 GCA_964439775.1 uncultured bacterium
ATTGCTCAATCTGATAAATATAAAATTGATGGGAAAAATTCATTCATGGAATATTCATTGCCTGAAGCAACAATAAAGTTCAAACAAGGCTTTGGTCGATTAATTAGAAATTTAAATGATTTTGGAATTTGTATTTTATCAGACCCTAGATTAGTAAATAAAAAATATGGTAAAGTTATTTTAGATTCATTACCTGTAAATCCTATATTATATAGTAGCATTGATGATGTTATTTTGAAAACAAATTCCTTTTTTAAAGAGTTTAAAGCATAATGAAAAAAATTTTTATAAAAGATAAAAAATATACTATTGAAGAAGTTTTTGAAGCTATATCTAAAAAACCAATTATTCAATTAGATGAAAAGGTTAAAAATATTATTTTAGAATCTAATAAAGTTGTTAATTCTATTTTAGATTCATCAGAAGTCGTCTATGGAATTAATACTGGCTTTGGTAAGCTTAGTCAAGTTAAAATTCCTAAAGATAAATTAATTGAATTGCAAGAAAACTTAATACTCTCTCATTCAGTTGGTTTGGGTGATCCTGTTGATGATGAAATTGTTTGGACTATGCTATTTATTAAAATCATTTCTTTAAGTAAAGGCTATAGTGGCGTTTCAATAAAATTAATGGAGAAGATGATTGAATTATTAAATAGTGGTTTCTTGCCAATTATACCTTCTCAAGGCTCTGTAGGAGCAAGTGGAGATCTAGCACCACTTGCGCATATGGCTCTTCCCTTAATTGGTCAAGGTAAGGTCAGAAAATGTAATGAAGTATTTTTATCAGAGAAAATATTTAAGAAACATTATCAGTTGAAGGCTAAAGAAGGACTAGCAATTATTAATGGTACACAATTTTCTACAGCTTTGGCTATAGTAGGATTAGCTAAAATTGATAGACTGGTTAAAATTGCAGATATAGTTTCAGCATTAAGCTTAGAAGGTATGATGGGGACTGATACTGCATTTAGAAAAGATGTTCAAAGCGTTAAAATACATAAGGGACAATATGATGTTGCTGAAAATTTAAGATTCCTATTGAAAAATAGTGAGATTCATGATTCTCATAAAGGATGTGATCGAGTTCAGGATATGTATAGCCTTAGATGTATACCGCAGGTACATGGCGCTAGCAGAGAGATGCTTGTTAAGGTATTCCAAATAATAGAAAATGAATTAAATTCTGTAAGTGATAACCCAATTGTATTGCCTGATAAAAATGAAATTATTTCTGCTGGCCATTTTCATGCTGAGATTGTTGCACAGGCTCTTGATACTGCTGCAATTGCGGTATCTAGTTTTGCTACAATTAGTGAAAGACGAATTTATTCTTTAATAGATGGTAAATTTGGGTTGCCACCATTTTTAACTGATAATCCTGGAATAAATTCAGGCTATATGATGCTTCAAGTTACGGCTGCATCTATAGTCTCTGAAAACAAGACTCTATGTCATCCTGCTAGTGTAGATTCAATTCCGACAGGGGCCGGACAAGAAGATCATGTTAGTATGGCTCCATGGTCTGGTAGGAAATTATTAGAAGTTGTTAAAAATACTGAGAAAGTTTTAGCAATAGAGTTACTAATGGCAATCCAATCTTTATATTTTAGAAAAGGTTTGAATCCAGGGAAAGAATTAATGAATCTTTTTAAATATATTAAAAAACATTTAAAACATAATAATAAAGATAAGTTGTTTGATAGTGAATTGAGATTTTCAATTGACTTAATAGAATCTGGAAAAATATTAAATTATATATCGAATAAAATAAAATAAAATAAAAAGGCTTTATAATGAAATTAGATAAAGGATTTACATTTGATGATGTTTTGTTAGTACCAAAATATTCTGAAATTTTACCTAAAGAAGTATCTTTGAATACAAAGCTTACAAAAAATATTTCTTTAAATATACCAATATTAAGTGCAGCTATGGATACAGTTACTGAAAGCAAAATGGCAATTGCAATAGCACGTCAAGGAGGACTTGGAGTAATACATAAAAATCTATCCATAGAGAATCAAGCAAAAGAAGTTGATAGGGTAAAACGCTCAGAAAGTGGAATGATACAAGATCCAGTTACTATAAATTCTGATAAAACTATTAGAGAAGCTTTGAATATTATGAGTCATTTTAGGATTTCAGGAGTTCCTGTTGTAGATAAAGATAAGTTAATTGGAATCCTAACAAATAGAGATATTCGATTTGAAAAAAATATAGATTTAAAAGTATCTGAAAGAATGACTAAAAATAATTTAATAACAGTAAAAGAAGGTACTACTTTAGATGAGGCTAAATCAGTATTGCAAAAGCATAGAATTGAAAAACTTCTTGTTGTCGATTCAATTGGCAAGCTTTCTGGATTAATAACAGTTAAAGATATTTTGAAAAAAGAGGATTATCCTGATGCTTCAATTGATAAGCATGGTCGTCTAATGGTTGGTGCAGCTGTTGGTACAGGATCTGATGTACTTGATAGAGTTGATGCTCTAGTAGATTCTAATGCTGATGTTATTATTATAGACACTGCGCATGGTCATTCAAAAAATGTGCTAAATACGGTAAAAAAAATAAGGAAAAAATATACTGCTTTAAATTTAATCGCTGGAAATGTTGCGACAGCTCATGGAACTGAAGCATTGATTGATGCTGGTGTAGATGCTGTTAAAGTTGGCATTGGTGCTGGTTCGAGCTGTACGACAAGAATTGTTGCTGGTGTGGGAGTTCCGCAGTTAACAGCTGTACTTGAATCTAGTGAAATTGCAAGAAAATATGAAATTCCAATTATATCAGATGGTGGTTTGAGATACTCTGGTGATATCGCTAAAGCTTTATCTGCAGGAGCTGATTCAGTTATGCTTGGTAATATTTTGGCAGGTACAAATGAAAGTCCAGGTGAAGTTATACTCTATAAAGGAAGAAGTTTTAAATCATTCAGAGGTATGGGGAGTATATCTGCTATGGCTCTTGGTAGTAAAGATCGATATTTTCAAGAGGATAAAGCATTAGACAAATTAGTACCTGAAGGGATTGAAGGGATGGTACCATACAAAGGTTCTTTAAGTGATACAATTGAACAACTGACTGGTGGGTTAAGATCTTCTATGGGCTACGTTGGAGCCAAGGATATATCAACTTTACATAACAACAAAGAGTTTATTCAAATTACTAGCTCAGGGATATCTGAAAGTCATCCTCATGATATGAATATAACAAAAGAAGCACCTAATTATCAGAAACCACAATAAAAGTATAGATAATTTATTAATATATAAATATTATACTATTTATTTTGATGCATTAAAATGCAACATTAACTTTGATTTTTGGTTTGCACCTTTATTTTTATGGATTATTCCTTTTTGTACAACTTTATCTATGGTACTAATTGCATTTTTAAGTAAAGATTCTAATTCATCTTTATTTTGTGAATTTAAATAATTTTTTATAGAAGTATTCATCATCGATTTATAATGTTTATTTCTTAAGTTTCTTTTTTTAGATTGTCTAACTCGCTTTAATGTTGATCCTTTTGCACCCATAAGAATTTTCATGTTCCTTTTTAATATTAAAAATAGCACCTAATTTATTATTATTATTATTTCATTCCAAATAATAATGTGAAACGTATCTATTGCAAATTGTCTGTAATTCTCTTAATTTTAAACAAGTTTATCTAATTATAAATCAATTATTGAGGTAAAAAATATGATACAAGATGATTTCTTGCATTCAATCCCAGTATTCAAAGATTTAAATGCTAATGAATTTGATGGAGTTTTGCCTTATTTTAATATAAAAAAATATCCTAAAAATAGCATGATTGTTCTTGAAGAGGAGTATGGGGATACTGTTTATTTTGTTAAAGAGGGAACAATTAAAATTTCAAGATTGAATGACGAAGGCAAGGAAGTGATTTTAGCATTACTAGGCAATGGTGAGATTTTTGGAGAATTATCTGCGCTTGATGGTGAGGCTAGATCAGCTAATGCTCATGCCCAAGAAAATTGTATTGTCTACTCAATAAATAGTAACGATTTTATTCATATGTTAAAATCCAATTTTAAAATTACTTATGGTTTATTAGGTGAACTTGCAAAAAGAATAAGAAAATCTGACCAGCAAATAGAGGCTCTATCATTATCGGATGCTGAGCATAGGATCGGTGTATGTATTTTGAATTTTGCAGAAGATATGGGTGTCATAAGAAAGGGGCAGGTTACTATTGAGAATTTGCCTTACCAACAAGATATTGCGAATATGGCAGGTACATCTAGAGAAACTGTTTCTAGAGTTTTTAAAATATTAGAAGATCGTCATATGCTTTTTAAAGAAGGACATACCTTAATAATCCCAGATTATTCCTATTTTAAACGTGTATTTGGGTAAATAACTTTAGTCTAATATTTTGACCGATTCTAAAAAAATCATAGCCAAGATTCGGCAAAAACACATTTTAACTATTTCACGAGTAATCTCGCAAGTAGAGTCATCAAAATGTGATCCTTTATTATCTGATATTTATACGTACATAGGTAATGCCTACAGAATCGGTATTACAGGCCCACCTGGAGCAGGTAAAAGCTCAATTACTAATCATTTAATTTCAAAATTTAGAAATGAAAATAAAAGTGTAG
>CAYTPF010000132.1:0-4609 GCA_964439775.1 uncultured bacterium
AATATCTATTATTATATTTAATCCCTAAATAATTAGATCTCTCACTTGATATTAAAATATTATTTTCATCAAAGTTCATAAAATTATAATTTATTACAGCATCACTTTCTAGATTATATTCTTTTGGGATTCCAGTAAAAAAATTCATATCGACCAATGATACAAGGTTAATGGTATTATCATAAAAAGGGCCAGTTACAAAATCTATTTTTTTATTTTTAATATCTATAAAATTTTCAAATTTATTTTTAATAAATAAATTTAATTTATTAATTGAGATTAAATTAACTATGTTATAATAATCTTCATTTCTAACAAGAAATTTACCTTCTTGAATATCGTAATATTTTAATTCTTGGTTTTCAAGAAAATTTTTGATTTTTTTAATATCAATATGTTTTAAATTATTAATAACAATTTTATTTTTTGGAATTATTCTAGAAATATTATTGTTCATATCCATTTCAATTGATTCCATCAAAGTAAATGTAAGAATAAAGACAATAATTCCTAATGATGTACCCAAGAATGGAATTATTGCAATACTTTTTTTTCTAGCGTTCAAGCCAATTAATTTAAATGATAATTTAAGTAAATTCATTCGTTAAACAATAATTTGGATGGAGATAAAAATAATATTTTCCTTGCTGCAAACATTGATACTAAAAAAGAAAAAATCGTAGTAAATAACAACAGGTAGAAAATGTTCATATAGCTTATTTCTGCAGGTAAAAAATCAATAAAATAAACATCAGAGGATAGCTTTATAAATTTATATTTATTTTGGATGTTTAAAAAAAATATTGCAATAATTGATCCAAGGATAGAGCTAAACAAAGAAATTAACATTCCTTTATTTATAATGATTTTAATTAAATCTTTTTTAGAGAAACCCAAAGATTTTAAAATTGCAAAATTATTTATCTTATTATCAATGATTAATCTTATCGAAATAAAAATATTAAAGATTGATAGAATAAGTATAGATAGCATAACAAAATAGATCGGAGAAGAGTATACAGATAGCCAATTATATAATTCTATATGCCTATCTTTCCATGATTCTATATTATAGTAAAATGGATTTAAAGATGATTTAAAATATTGAATTTCCTCATCAATATTAAATGAATTTCTATAATTTAGAATATTTCCTGTATATGCTGATTCTGTATTATAATAATTTATAGCATTATCATAGTTTATAAAGCTTAAAGTTTTATCGTACTCTGGAAACCCTGTCTTGATTATACCAATTACATTATATAAATTTGCCGTAAATTTATTCTCATTTTTAATATCATCTATACTAAATAATATAACATTATCATTTAATAAAATGTCTAATTGTTCAGCTAGCTTATAGCCTAAGATAATATCATTTTTATTTTCAATTTGACTTTTTCCAGTAACTACAAAGTCATTTAAACTAAAATAATTATCAAACAAATTATTTTTTATACTATAAAACAAAGTACTCTCAACCTTATCATTTTTTACTAATAAAACATAATTCGAAATAAATCTTGCAGAATTTAAATTACGTTTTTCTACTAATGAATCAATTTTATTATTATCTTTATTATTGAAGTTATTTATTATCCTAATATGTCCATCAATTTGAGATAACTTTTTATCTATTGAATTGTTAAATCCGCTTGTGAATGAATCAACAATAATAAATAAGCACGTACCAAGAGTAATTGAAACTAAACTAAATAATATAGAAAAGGATATATAAGTATATTTATTTTTTTTAAATAAATGCCTTAATGCAATATAATAAGTATTCAAATTTATAATGTTTTTAATGTTGGAAATAGTATCACATCTTTTATCGTTTCAGTTGAAGTTAAGAGCATGACTAAACGATCAATTCCTATACCAACTCCACCTGTAGGAGGCATACCAATTTCCATAGATTCCAAAAAATCAACATCCATTTTTTGAATTTCTTCATCATTTGATGATTTATATTTCTCTTGTTCAAGGAATCTATGTTTTTGATCAATTGGATCATTTAATTCTGTAAAAGAATTGGCTAATTCAAATCCACCTATGAACAGTTCGAATCTTTCTACAATATTTTTTTTATTTTTTCTAGACTTTTTAGCTAAAGGAGAAATTTCTATTGGGTAGTCAAAAACAAATGTTGGTTCAATCAAAGTAGGTTCAACAATTATACTAAAAATTTTATCTAGAACTTTACCTTTAGTTAAATTTTTATCAATATCAATATTATTTTTATTAGCAAATAAATACAAATCTTTTAAGGAATATGATTCTATACTTTCTCCAATTATATTTTCAATAGATTCATAAAAATTTATTTTATGGAATTTTTTATTGATTGAAATACTTTGATTATTGATGTTAATTTCATTAACATTAATTTTTTTTGCTACATTATGGAACATCTTTTCAACTATATCTGCCATATCATAGACATCTGCATATGCTTGATAAAACTCTAACATTGTAAATTCTGGATTATGAGTTTTATCAATTCCCTCATTACGAAAATCTTTACCTATTTCGTACACTTTTTCAATACCTCCGATAATAAGTCTTTTCAAATATAATTCATCTGCAATCCTAAGATATAATTGCCTATCTAGTGAATTGTGATGCGTTATAAATGGCTTTGCCAAAGCTCCACCATATATCGGTTGTAAAACTGGTGTTTCTACTTCAAGATAATCTAAGTTATTTAAAAATAATCTAATTTCATTTATTATCTTGCTTCTATTTATAAATAACTCTTTAACTTCTTTATTTGCTATTAGATCTAAATATCTTTTTCTGTATCTAAGTTCTTTATCATCAAAACTAAAAAAAACCTTTCCATCTTTTTCTTTTAAATTAGGTAAAGGTCTTAAGCTTTTTGATAGCAAAACTACATTTTTAGCTTTTATTGATAATTCATTTGTTTTTGTATAGAATAATTCACCTTCAATACCAACAATATCACCTAAATCAAGATTTCTTACTATATGATCATAAATATTTTCAGGTATAAGATCTGTTTTAATATAAACTTGAATTTTTTCTTTAAAACCTAATATATGGATAAAACTAGCTTTACCCATTTTTCTTAATGCTATAATACGACCAGAGACTTTTAATAGTTTATCTAGGTTTTCTTCAATATTATTTAAAATATTTTCAATATTATTATTTCTTTTAAATGTATGTGGATATGGATCATAACCTAGTTCTTTTATTTTGTTTAATTTTTCTATTCTTATATCAATTAATTGACTTAAAGTATTATTTTTATTTTTATCCATTAATTTCTGATCTTTCTATTTTTTTTAACAAATATGACCTTATAAAATTATCTATATCACCATCCATGACAGCATTTACATTACCATTTTCACACTTTGTTCTATGATCCTTAACAAGATTGTATGGATGAAATATATATGATCTAATTTGACTTCCCCAACCAATATCTAATTTATTACCTTCCAACTCTTCTTTTTCTTTCTGTTTTTTATCTAATTCCAATTGATATAATTTAGATTTCAGCATTTTCATAGCTGTATTTTTATTTTTTAATTGACTACGCTCATTTTGACATTGCACAACCAAATTAGTGGGTAAATGAGTTATACGTATAGCGGAATCTGTTTTATTAACATGTTGACCTCCTGCGCCACTAGCTCTAAAAGTATCAATTCTTAAATCTTTTTCATCAACTTGTATATCAAAATCATCATCAATTAAAGGATAAACAAATATAGACGCAAAAGATGTATGTCTTTTTGCATTACTATCAAATGGCGAAATTCTAACTAATCTATGGACTCCTACTTCTGCTTTTAAATTACCATATGCATACTTACCATGAATTTCAAAAGAAACATCTTTAATACCAGCAATGTCACCATCTAGTAAATCTAATATTTTAAGTGTATAATTAGATTTTTCACACCATCTACGATATAATCTAAATAGCATTTTAGCCCAATCCTGAGATTCTGTACCTCCAGCACCTGGGTGTATAGTAACAAGTGCAGATCTATAGTCATCTACTCCATTGAGCATTTTTTGAAGTTCAACTTTATCTAATAAAGTTGAAAATTCATTTAATGATAATTCATAATCTGAATCATAGTTATTATCTAAAATTGACAATTCATGATACACAGATAAGTCAGATAACTTTTCAGATAAATCTTTCCAAAACTTTATTTCATTATCAATTTCAGTTATTTTTTTTAATATAGATTGAGCTTTTTTTGAATTATCCCAGAATGTATCTATTAAGGTTAACTTCTCTAGTTTATTTTTTTCTGTATTAAGATTATCAAAGTCAAAGTAAACCTCTCAATTCTTCATATCTTTTTTTACTGGCTTTATATTTTTCGTTTATATGGTATATTTCTTTCATTGAAATAAATATTTTAATTTTTGTACATCAAAAACTTATTGTTAATATTAATACATTTTTGTGTTTCCAAAACATCATGTACTCTTAAAAAATCAGCTTCATTCTGATAAGCAATTGTTGAAGACACAATTGTAGCTGAAAGTCTGTCATTTGGCTTATCATTATCTATGGATAAAAAAGATTTTCTTGATGCTCCAATCAAAACTGGGA
>CAYTPF010000133.1:0-4602 GCA_964439775.1 uncultured bacterium
TCTATGTATTCATTATTATCTGAAAAAAATATTACAGGAGGACCTGAAATTTTTAATTCTTGTAAATAATTTTTTTTATCTTTTAGTTGAGTTTTTGACCATTTAAATAATTTTATATATTGCATTCTCAATTGCTTTGCCTGTAGATAAGCAGATTTCATTATTTCTCTATTAATAATAGTTTCATCATTCAAGGTTATATTTTGAAATTCCTTAATTTTTCTAAATCTATTAAGTATAGAGGATCGCGTTTTGAATCCAAACTTCTTCTCTTGCTTTGCTATTGTTTTTTGAATCAATAGATTTTTATTTGTAAAATGATCTTTAAGCTGAATAGTTTTCTGGTGAAATTTTTGAGATACAGCTAAATAAAATTCTAATCTTTCATTAGCATCTTTTATTTCTTTCGCAATTAACTCAAAACGAACAAGTTGTTCCATGTCATTTTCAACTGATTCTGTCAAGTATGAGCTTTTATATTCTTGTATTGGAGTGATTGTACTATCATTAACATCTAATTTAGAAGAACACCCCAAAATAAGAATATAAAACAACAATATTTTAATTATATAACTATTCATTTTTATGTATATTTATATTAAATACGAATTTATTATGGGCAGGAAATTCCCCTTAGAATATATTAAAGTATCCTATAAATAGCCATTTTTATCCGCACTTTTAACCCTCTTTTTAAAAAGGGAGGCTAATTTACAGTATTTTTTTTATAAAAAAAGAAAAAAAAAGAGTTCTTTTGTTATTTTTTTATTAAAAATCTATTTTGGAGGAAATCGAAAAATTACTGGTAAATGATCTGATACTAATTTCTCATAATTTTCATACCCACCCATATAGTCTGGTATAGGTAATGTTTGAACATAATAATTAGAATCTTTAATTAATTCTCTTGTCACTAATATATGATCAAGAAAACTAACATATGGCTCTTTTGGATATGTTACTTGCTTTGGATCATTAATAATTTCTAAGTTAACAAAATAAAATCTATCATCATCAAAAAATGATTGAAAACTATGCTCACCAGGCAAATCTCTTAAATCATCATTCCAATCACCTAAAATAATAAAATTTGAATACCCATTTTCTAATTCTTTTGATACATAGTTATGCAACATATCAGCTGCAAATTTTCTTCTTTGCAAACCTGAATCACAACATTTTGAATGAATATCTATAATACTGAGTTGCATAGAATCTTGACCACACATGTACCAAAAATCTCCTCTTAAGGGTGGACGACCTGCAAAATTATAATCATTATCAGCAAATGGCTCTACCTGACGTACTAAATGAAACATATCTTTTCTATATACAATTGCCTGCTCCATAAAAGAAGATTGATGTGAAATAATAAAATCATAATTTGGTAATAATTCCATTAATTTACTAAACCATCCAGTATACCTAATCTCTTGAAAAGCATAAATATCAGCATCTATATCCAAAATAAGCTCACCTAATGCCTTTATTGTTTCTTCCCATTCCGCAGGGAAAAATTCACAATTCCATGTTACAATTTCTATATTTTCTTCTGTATTAAATGACGGAACTTCCCAATTATCATAACTGCTATTTTTAGTATAACCACATGATTTATTTTTTGTATTTATATCATTCCAATCAATTACATTAGTATAAATTTGATTCAATGACTCCTGAACTTTTTTATCAATAAGTTTTTTCATTTTAATATGCGAGTCAAAATCATCTGATAAAGTAGTTTGAGAAACTCTCCCCTTTACTGCCGGCTCGTATCCTACAAAAATATTATTGTTTGTTTCTATATTTAAATAAAAATGGCCAAATTCAGTACCATTTCCATAATTTTGGAATGTATAAACATGTGAATTTGGATCATAAAAAGGTAAAGGATATCCTTTGCTTTCTCCACCAGAAATAATTATATCAACATTTTCAGCATAATAAGCCATTTGAATAGCGTTTAATGTAGTATCAGCTGGACTCCATACTTTATCATTTTCAATTCTATATCTAAAATTCTCATAAACTTTTTCTCTATCCCAAGGGACACCCGCACTTGTCAAAACTATAACCACATCAGCACCAGCTTCTTTTATTTTAGGTATCCATTCTTTTAATGCTTTAGCTTCATAATCAATTTCAATTCCCTTTAAATTTTTTGATAAAACCCAATCATTTAATGCTGAAGAGACTATACCCAAAATTCCAATATTTACATCATCTATTTTTTTGATCACGAATGGTTTTATATTAGATGAATTCAAATCACAATCATTGCATTTCAAATTTGCAGCTAAAAATGGAAACTCAGCCATTTCTATTAATTTATTTAAATTTTTAGATCCTAGAATAAAATCATATCTTCCTGGGACAATAGCATCATAGCCTAACTTATTATACCAATCAATCATAAAAGCACCACTATCTAAAGTTCCCAATGGGTTACCTTGAAAAAAATTCCCACCATCAAGCATTAATATCTCATTATTCTTCTTTAAATCATCAACATATTTATACATTGCATTTCCACCTAAAATTTTAGGCGGATATTGAGGATTCATAAAATTAGCCATCTGCTCACCAATCACTCCATGAATATCATTAGTAGTAACTATATCAATAGATTTAATTTCGGATGATAAAATCAAAGATTGAGCAAAAAATGATATGATTATGATTTTAAAATTTAGATTCATTATATAACTAAAGATTATTTTAAATTATATGATAAAGATATAGAAAAACCTATATTAGATTCGGATATTTTTTCATATTGATCAGGATTACTTATATCTCCATCGGGTATAAATTGATCAAGATATGAATATGATATGTTGCTATAATGAACAGCAATATCAATTAACAACTGATTTATACTTTTACCATATCCAAAAGTAAAAATTGATTCATCTAAATCCCTTTGGAAAGGAGAGTTTTGATAAATCATTCCAGCCCTAATTGCTGATTCGATATTTATATATTCAATTCCAAAATGATATGTTTTTTTATCATACAGATTTACTTTGTTATTAAAAATAGAATCTATACTTGAATAATTTTGAATATCATACCCAAAGACAATACTTGCAGGAATCTCCTGCCGAGGGTTTAACATAATACCCATAGATATTTTTTCAGGGATTACATAAGCTAAACTATTTTTGTCTATTGTATTAATTTCTTCTCTACAATTTATAGAAAAAACAATATTTTTATATAAATTTGTCTTTAACCCATAATTAATAAAGTCTCTACTTTCTAAATTAATAATACTAGTATCAGCATAAGATTCATCTGATGCTAAATTATCGCTTTCTGCAAGAACAACTACTGATTTAATTTTATCTATAATAATTGAAGAATTTGAAAAAATATTCCCTGAATGAATTCTATTATAACTAAAACCAAACGAAAGATTATCAAAAATTAATAATGGATAATCTTTAATTTTTGCACCAAAACCAAAACTTAATGCATATAATAAGCCTGATGTTTTTTGAATATGATATCCAACTAATGGATCTTTATTTAAATCAAAAGATGCATCATGTACCTCTTCAACATAATTATAATTAAAATTATGAAATGGTAAATTTGATAAACCAATTACAAGATTATTATAAAAAATTGGTGATGAAATCGCTATACCATTATAAAAATTATTATCATTATTAAAAACATATGAAGCATCTGCTAAAAAATCACCAAAATAATCATGAACTTTTATACTTCTATGCTCTTTATAGCGATTCATTGAGCCCTTAAATGAGATACTGACATCTTGCAATCCTGATAATGCGGCTGGATTAGAGAAGGTCCAAAAAGCATTATCATCAACCATCATACCAGTATTCCCCATTGCATTGCCTTTTGCAGACATTATCATTGTTTCTGATGATATCAACATATTTCTAGAATGAAATGTTTGTCCAAATGAATAGGAAATAATAAAAATAAAAACATATAATAATTTAAAATACATAATCTACCTGCAATCTAAAATCAATATTATCATCTAATATATAGGGGTTACTTATCAAACTACCTTCATAATCATATGGATCAGTACTAGCACCTATAATATTTGTAAATGGATAATCACTTGTATGACTAACCTTATATCTTACAGATATTCTTTCTCCATAATGGTAAATAAAACTTATCCAAGTATGCATTGATTGAGTGTTCGATTCAAAAATTCTAAAATCTGTATCTTCAAAGCTCCAAAAGAAACCATCTATATATAATACAGAACCTTTCATTTTAAATCTATTACTAAAATTATGTATCACACTAAAACCAAAAGATTCTTCCGGAGCACCTATACCTCCTACCATCATATCATCCGAATCTCCAGTTTCTGCATTGTTAGTTAATCGGGGTCTTGGAGCAAAGCTTGTAAAATTATTGGAATATAATAACTCAATTTGATCATAACTTGATAATCTCAATCTTGCTGTAATTCTAGTTTCTCTTGAATCAAATGGGCTTGGATGATAAATATTAAATGATCCTCTACCCTGAAATTTTTGTCTAATTTTTATTCTGTAATTAAAGGCTGGTCTAAAATCAATACTAAAAACAGTTCTAAAATATTTT
>CAYTPF010000134.1:0-4569 GCA_964439775.1 uncultured bacterium
CAAATATCAGAATTAATAGCCAGGCAATCCAATGAGAAGTTTTATAAAAATTTTGTAAAAGAGGTTATGACTGGATTATCATTCACATTAAATGCAAAGCAATTTAAATTGTTTAGTAAATATGTTAAATCATGGTATCAAGAAGATCAGTTGGTTAGTTTTAACAAATCTAAAAATAACATAGAAGAAAATCTTCAAAGTGAGATTTTGTTAGAATTAAATAATCATTCTATTAGTATTCAAGAGGTTTTAGAATGGATCAAGGTGCACCCCTTAGAATTTAGAAAAGGTTATTATGAAAAAATGCCATTTGAAGTACAATTAAAGTATTCTTTAGCAGATTTAATAAGAGATAAAGAGCTTAATAAAGTAGCTATAGATAGAGATTTAAATAATCATCCTATAGTTATAAATGAATATAGAATGTGGCAAGATAATTATAAAGCAATGAAAATGAGAGATAATATTATTGGTAATGTAGAATTGAGTTCAGCAAATGTTCCCAAAGAATTAAACTCATATTTTAATCATTTAACAAAAAAATATTCGGATCAAATTTGGATTAATGTTGAAGCTGTTGAAAGTTTAAGTCTATCATCAATAGATATGTTCGTTCTAAATGATAAAGGACCATATGAAATTAATACTCCGATTTTTCCAATTATAACATCACATCATCAGTTTGATTATGGTAGGATACTTGAATAATATGAATAAAGTTTTTTTAATGTTTTTCAGTTTGTTTATTTTAAGTTGTGATAAGGTAGTAGATCCTCAACCTATATGGGGGTGTATGGATTTGAGTGCTTGTAACTATAATGAAATGGCAAGTTATAATGATGCATGTATATATCCTGAAAACTATGATGAATGTTGTGATGGAATTGAAATTGATCAATGTGGTGTTTGTGGTGGAGATAATACTACCTGTCTTAGTTTATCTCCGTATCAAATATATAGATATGATAATTCTGAATGTATAAATGGAGATTCAATAGAAGTGAATTATGATGAATATTTTCTATCAATTTTGGATTTTGAAAATATAATAATTACACAACCTTTTTTAACGTTTTCTTACATTGATAGTACAGTAGAAGATAATATATATCTAGATAATTATTATATTGCTAATAATGATACAATAAGATATCTTTCATCAATAAATATTGTAGATACAATTAGTAACGATTCGATTATGATTGAACTAGTTTCACAATTAAATAATGAAAATGATGGTTATTTATGTGAAAAAAGTTTATTTAAGGTATCAAGTGCTGAAATATATGGTAGTCAGCTTGCAGGATGTTGTAATTATAATCAATTCTCGTTATTTAATTTAGATTGTGAAATTTTAGATTGTGATGGAATCTGTAATGGGTCTAATCACCCTGATTGCAATAATGATTGTGGAGGCAATGCTATAATTGATGATTGTGGTATTTGTACTGAAGGTGATACAGGTTTTCAGTATAATATTAATAAGGACTGTGAAGGTGTTTGTTTCGGAACCTCAGTTTTAGATCAGTATAATAATTGTTGTGATTTTATTGATTTAGATTGTGATCAAGTTTGTCTTGGAGATGCTTTTGAGGATATAAATGGAAATTGTTGTGAGTTATCAAATTTAGATGATTGTGATATATGTAGTAATTTTGATTTTCTAAATAATTCTGAACAATGGGATACTTTATGGGTTGACTATTTTTCTATGAATGATATAAATCCAGATTATTGGAATATTGAATATTGGGAACCAGGAAGATACAATGATGAATTGCAAGCATATACGCCTAGATCAGAAAATGTTTTTATAGAAAATGGTAAATTAGTAATACAGGCCTTAAGAGAAGACTATACATATGTTAATTATTTTACAGGTGAAGAAATTCCAGCGCAATATACTTCAGCTAGATTAAATACTAAATTAAAGGTGGATTTCGCACCAAAAAATTGTGGGTCTTATCAAGGTGGTGAGATTAAAGTGGATGTAAGAGCAAAGCTGCCTGCAGGCAGTGGAAGTTGGCCTGCTATATGGTTATTACCAACATATGATGTTTATGGCCAATGGCCGTCAAGTGGGGAAATTGATATTATGGAATATGGACCAGGCGTAACAGGAGATAATGTGATTTTATCTTCAGTGCATACTCAAGAATATAATTTTAATGTACCTGGTTTCTTTGAGTCTGGAAGTACTAATAGTGAATATATTGATAATGCAAATTCTGATTTCCTCGTTTATTCAATGATTTGGTCAACAGAAAGTATTTCAATCTATGCAGATGGTCAAGAAATATTAAGTTATTCTAATGATTGTAATGGCTTTACATCATGGCCTTTTTCAGAATCATTCCATTTATTGATTAATTTAGCTATAGGAGGTGATTTAGGAGGAACCGAATTTGATAATAACGTTTTTCCGCAGCAATTTTATATTGATTATGTTTCAGTTACACAAAATAATTGTTACGATTAGAACAAGGAAGAAAAAATGACAGATAAAAAAATTAATATAGGTATTATGGGCTTTGGTCATATTGGTAGATATATTTATCTATTAGCGCAAAAAAATGATAAATTTAATATTAAATGTATAAGTGATATTGGAAAACCAGAGATCTTGCATTATTTGTTAAATAATGAACCAAGAGCTAAGAAATCTTACGACTTGGATGGAAATTATTTAGTTTCTAATGATTATAAAACTAGAATTATTCATGGTGTTGAGCCAGGTGATGTGCCTTGGGATGTTTTTGATGTTGATTGGGTAATTGACTCTACTGGGAAATATTTATCTAAAAGATCTTTAAAAAGACATATTGATTCTGGAGCTAAGAGAGTTGTCCTAACAAATTTACCTACTGATGATATTGATAATGTTATTATTGATGGAGTTAATAATAATAAGATTTCAAGAGATGATAAAATTATTTCAGCAGGATCATCTACTACAAATGCTTTGGCATTAATGTTAAATGTACTAAATGATGAATTTGGTATTGAATATGCAAATTTAACTAGTATCCATTCATATACGAGTGATCAACCATCACAAGATAAGGCAGGAATTAGTTTTAGAAGAAGTCGTTCTGCTGCAGAAAATATTATTCCAAATGATAGTAAATCTGGTGAGTTTGTAGAAAAAATAATTCCTGAATTAAAGGGTAAGATTATATCATCAACATTAAATGTTCCTGTTCAATTTGGATCATTATTAGATTTAACCACAGTTTTAAAAAGTGATAATGTTAGTGTTGATCAGATAAATTCAACAATTGATAAATATGTTGAGAAATTTCCAAATTTGTTTAAATCAGTAAGAGATCCAATTGTATCTTCTGATGTGAAAGGTATGACTGAAAGTATTGTTTTCGATCAAATGGGAACATTAAAAATTAAGGATAATATGTTTAAAACATTATCTTGGTATGATAATGGCTATAATCATGCATTGAGAGTGTTGGATTTAATTAGTAATTATTATAGGATGGGATTATAAATGAATATTGCAATCAACGGTTTTGGACGAATAGGACGTTCAGTATATAGAATTTTAACATCAAAAACCAATCACAAAATAGTAGCAATAAATGATTTAAGTGATCCGGAAGCTTTAGCTTATTTGTTAAGATATGATACGGTTATGGGAAATTTTAATGGAAAAGTTTTTTATGAAAAGGGTTTTTTAAATACACCAAATCAACAAGTTAAAATATTCAATGAAAAAAATCCTATAGATTTACCTTGGAAAGAAAATAATATTGATATAGTTATAGAAGCCACAGGTGTTTTTAGACAAAAAGAGCAATTAGAATGTCATTTAAAAGCAGGATCTAAAAAAGTTATTTTGACAGTGCCCTCTAAAGATGAAATAGATTATACATTGGTGTTAGGTGTTAATGAAGATGGATTAAGAGAAACCGATAATATTGTTTCAAATGCAAGTTGTACTACAAATTGTCTAGCTCCAATGGCAAAAGTATTAGATGAAAGCTTTGGAATTGTAAAAGGAGTTATAAATACTGTTCATGCTTATACTAATGATCAAAGTTTAGCTGATGTGCCGCATAAAGATTGGAGGAGATCTAGGGCAGCAGCCGAAAATATTATTCCTACCTCTACTGGTGCTGCAAGGGCTGTAGGTAAGGTATTACCTAAGCTTAATGGCAAACTAGATGGAATAGCATCTAGAGTTCCTGTTCCGGATGGATCTGTAGTGGACTTGTTTGTTGAATTAGAAAAAAATACTACTGTAGATGAAGTTAATGATATTGTTTTAAATGCATCAAAAACTTCTAAAATGAGAAATATATTAGAATATTCTTCAACTTCAATAGTCTCAACAGATATTATTGGAAATTCTAGCTCATCTATATATGATTCTGAATGTACTAAGGTTGTTGGTGGAAAATATTTAAGAACTTTGAATTGGTATGATAATGAATGGGGATATTCAAATAGAGTTGTTGATTTAGTCAATTTATTAGGGAAATTCATTTGATATTTAAAAATATAATTTTTTTACTTTTTATTATCATTTCTTGTAATGCCCCATTAGATAACAAG
>CAYTPF010000135.1:0-4569 GCA_964439775.1 uncultured bacterium
AAATGGGTTCCAATAGAAGTATAGAGTCTGGTAATGATTACACATGGCAATCTCAATATGGATATGATAATTGGAATAATAAAATGGCATTGTATGCAGATGCTAATGGTGATGGTTTAATTGATATATTTGATATTTTGGTTGTCCTAATAAACTGGGGAAATGTTGTAGAATCAGATTCTTATAATACAGTAGTAAATTCATACTATGATGATATTGATTTAGATCTTTATAGATCTAATTTTGAAGAAATATATAATAGCCTTCCAACTGGATATGATAATAATCCAATACAATTATTTTTAGAAGAGATGTTTGGATTTGAATCTATTGTGCAATTGCCACAAGAATATAAGTTGCATCAAAATAGACCCAATCCATTTAATCCGGCCACCAATATCGTATATGAAATTCCAAATCAAGGTGAGATCAATATTATTATAACAAATATTTTAGGTGAAGTAGTGGAAGAATATAAAGGCTATATCGAATCACCTGGAGTGTACAGCTATACATTTGATGCATCAATGTTGCCTTCAGGTATATATTTATATCATTTGAAAACTAACTCTGGTACTAATTTGACAAATAAAATGATGTTAATAAAATAATGATTAGAGTATTAATTGGATCATTGATTGTTTTATTAGTATCTGGATGTGATACATTGACACAGGATAGAGATGTGGCTCCTCGATTAACGTTGGTTCCAACATTTAAAAATGAGCAGGACCTTATTTTTAGCTTTGAAATGTATTCAATTGAGCAGGTAAATTCATTTGCATGTGAAATATTATTTGATTCTGATGTGTTTGAAACATATACTGAGCCATTTGTTGATAATAATAATAATGGTGGTTGTGAGTATGATGAAGAGTATTATGATTGTGGATTAGATAAACTATGTAATGAGGATGAACCAGGTTATAATGCTACTACAAATCCAGATCCAAATATTGATGATTATGATGAAAATGACCCTTATAATTTAGAAAAAGTTGAAAATAATGGTATATGGGATGATAATACAATAATTTTTGAATCTGCTTTTGCAGCGATACCGCATTTTGCACCAATTTCTAAATCTGAATATGGGAAACTATCAATACTTGGTGCGTTAGTTGAATTGGAAGATGGTTTACCTCTTGTTTTTGAAGCAATTGATAGCAAAATTGCTACCATACATTTAAAAATAAAGCAGAATGTGCCATTGCCTGATCAGACGATGATTACTTTTGGTAATTGGCAATTATTGCAGGAAGATGGTGTTGGTGCTTACTTTGGTGGTATGGTCCTTACTGACACATTATTTATTGATTTTTAAACAAGTTCAATTTTTTTTATAAATAAGCACAAGATCCCTTTAAAGTTTTTATTAGTAACTGCATTGCTCAGTGTAAGTTCTTCTGCCATCTTTGTAAAATTGTTGGTTAATGTCCCATCAATTACAATTGCATTTTGGAGAATGACATTAGGGGCATTATTTCTATGGCTCTTATTTCCATTTTTTAAAAAAGAAAAAAATAAAAACAAGCACAATCATAAAATTATTTTTGCAGGTTTTGTTCTTGCCTTTCATTTTATATGTTTTTTTAAAGCTTTAAAGCTTACAACTATAGCTAATGCCACTTTATTTGGTACGATGGCACCACTGTTTTCTATATTGTATGAACAAATCTTAAAAAAACAAAAATTAAATAAAAAAATATATATTGGGTTATGCTTTTGTCTTTTGGGTAGTATTATTATTCATTATGATAGCTTGTCTCTTGGAGTTAATCATATTTCTGGTAATTTATATGCTATACTTTGTTCATTTTTACTAGCAATAACATATAATTTAGGGAAAAATATAAGGCAATATACAAGTACATATTATTATACACGTACATTGTTTAGTTCAGCTAGTTTAACATTACTACTTATAATGATTTTTCAAAATAATTCATTTTTTGATTTTAATTTAAATGAATACATGATTTTTATATTATTAGGCTTGATCCCAACGGTGTTTGGACATGGCATTCTATCGTATGCTTTGAAATTTTTTCCTACTACAATTGTTATTTCGATACCATTAGGTGAGCCTATTGTTGCATCATTTCTTGGGTTCCTAGTTTTTCGAGAATCTATTTCAACGATAGTCTTATTATGTGCGATGTTGATTTTGAGTGGCCTTTATTTTATAATACAAAATACTAAACAATAAAAGTAATAGATGCTTCAAAAAAATAAATGTTTTCCTGATTTTAATCAATCTGTAGTGCTATGTTTTTTATTAATAGTTTTTTCGCTCTTAATTAATTTTTGTTTTACATCTTTTTTTGAAATTGAAGATAAAACTATGATTATGATATGGATGAATATTCCTGTTTTTTTTATAGTCTTTTTAATTGGTATCTATTTTTCTGAAAAACCCATGTCATTTTATATTAAGAATAGAGAAGTTGAGTTTAGATTTTATTTGCCAATATTTTTTATTGCATTAGGGGCAATTATTTTAATCGGTGAGATTAATAATCTTTTATTTTATTTTTATCCTATGCCAGGATATCTTATTGAAGAGTTTAATGTTCTTTTGTCTAGCAAATGGGGAATTGTTTCGGCAATTTTTGTTGCTGCAATTACAGAAGAGCTTTTTTTTCGAGGTTTGATTTTAACAGGATTGACTTATAATAATAACTTTTGGGCTTCAATTATTCTTTCATCACTTTTATTTGGAATGATTCATATGTTGCCTTGGCAAGTTATTCCAGCATTTTTGGGTGGGATATTACTGGGTTGGTTATATCTTAAATTTAAATCATTGAAAGTATGCATATTTATTCATGCCCTTAATAATGCATTGGCAGCAATTCCAGTATATTATGATTTTGAAATTCCAGGTATTATATATAATTTGAATAAAGGTGTTCAATTTCATTCGATTTGGATAAATATTTTTGGACTAGTTTTGCTTTTATTAGGTCTAAAATTAATAAATAAAAAAATGTAAATTTGAAATAATAAAAATAAATTTAAAATGAAAGTTAAAAATGTCGAATAAAAAAAATGTAGATTCTAAAATTAGAATTAATAAAGTATATACAAAAAATGGTGATAAGGGTAAAACTAGTCTTATTGGCAACTATGTAGTAGATAAAGATGATCTAAGAATTGAAGCATATGGTACTGTTGATGAACTGCAAGCAATTATAGGAGCTTGTATTGTTAATGTTGAAAAAAATGTTACTGATAATAATATTATAAATAAAACTAAAGCGATCTATATAAGAATACAAAATGAGTTGTTTAATTTAGGTTCATTATTATCAAGAATCGATTATAGTGATAATTCTAATATTCCAATGATAAAACATAATAATATTATTCAACTAGAAAATGAGATAGATGAAATAAATAAAAAGCTGCCAGACTTAACTTCTTTTGTTTTGCCTGGTGGTTCAGAAACAAATATATTTTTTCACATGGCAAGAACTATTTGTAGAAGAGCTGAAAGAAGATGTGTCTCACTTTCAAAAAAAGATAAAATTGATAATACTATAGTTACTTATTTAAATCGTTTGTCTGATCATTTATTCGTATTTAGTAGGTGGTACGCAAAAGTATTAAATCATCCTGAAAATTTATGGGATCCCAACCTATAACTTTTTAATAAAATTAAAAAGATAAGTAACAGAATAAAATATTACTATAAACAATAGAATATAAAAACCTATATAAATTGTACTAAATAAAAAGCAAATAGCTAAAATAAATTTTAAAAACTTTTTAATAATTCCTTTAATTGAATTTGATTTGGTTTCACTATTTATTGAAATATAGAATCTTGACATGATTTCAGTTTTTTCCTTGATTGATAATTCAATTTTCACCCATTCCTAATATGTAAGTTATTAATAATGCAATAATAATTGATGGTGTAAAAAATATTAACCACACTATTTCAAAATATTTAAATTTTATAATAAATAATAAAAACATTATAATACTAATAAATATCTCTATCTTCATCCATTTATTGATAAAATGAATAAAAATAGAAATATTTTCAGTGTCTTCAATTATTTTTGTAACTACATACCAACCATAAAATCTAAAAAAAATAAAATCAAATATTTTTAAAAAATCTGTGTAAATAGATGAAACATTAAAATTTGATAGTAGATTGAATTTAATATTTAATGGCCAGAGTAAGTATATTGTTTGATTTGAAAGAAGAACATCAATAATTATATGTATTGTAATCCCAATTATTATATCCCTACTTATAATAATAGCCTGTTTTTTGTTTGAGATTTCTTTGATAATTAATCCAATAAAATAAATTAAAATTATTATAAATAGACTATGTGTAAACTTATTTGTAAATAAAGCAATTGATATATTTGGAGCTTTGAAGAATATTCCAATTAAGGAAAATAGTACATCAATATCAGGAATTAATATCCCTAAAATAATAGTCCAAGTTATAGAACTATTTTTAAGTGTTTTTGCATAGATATAATTTGCTATTAGTGGTTGTATTCCTGTAAATGCCATTTATATAGATTAATATTTATATTTTAT
>CAYTPF010000136.1:0-4567 GCA_964439775.1 uncultured bacterium
TATACTTCCAATCCATTTGTTTCTCATAATTCCTACCACGCTTCCTTATATTTTCCATTAATCTTTCAGTATCTGACTGTAGAAAAATAACTAGATTAGGAAAAGTGATATTTTTTTCTAGTAAAGAAGCAACATTATCATATAATGAAATTTCTTTTTCACTTAAATTTAAAGTGGCAAACAATCTATCTTTTGCAAAAATATAATCTGAAACAATACATTTATAAAATAAATCAGTTTGTTGGAGATCTATTTGTTGTCTGTATCTAGATAACAGAAAAAACAACTGAGTCTGAAATGCGTATCTCTCAGGATTTTTATAAAAATCTGGTAAAAAAGGATTATCTTCGAACTTCTCTAAAATTAACTTTGCTTCAAGTCGTTCAGTCAAAAGCTTGGCAAGACTTGTCTTGCCCACACCTATACAACCTTCGATTGCTACATAATATGATGTTTTCATTTCAAACCAATTCTTTTTCTATTTTTTCAACTTCACTACTATCATCTAAAGCATCAAGCAACTGCTTTACAGTTTTACCAAGACTAGAAATATAATAATTTGGTGCAACTTCTTCCCAAGGTAATAAAACAAATTTTCGTTCTGATAATTTATTATGAGGGATGACTAATTTTTTAGAATTTATTTCAATATTTTTATATGTTAAAATATCTATATCTATGATTCTGGGCATATTTTCATTAACTGATAATTCTCTTCCCATATTTTTTTCAATTTTTTTAATATTTTTTAATAGTTCTAATGGTAATAATGTAGTTCTAATTTCTATTACCATATTGTAAAAGAAATCTTGATTTAAATTATACATTGGAGAGCTTTTATAAATACTAGATTTTTTCAAAACTTCTATACTATATTTATCTAGACAATTGATAGCATTATTCAAATTATCAATTCTCATTCCTATATTAGAACCTAATGATAAAAATGCTTTATTAATCATTCTTTTTTCTAAAAATTTCTACTTCAATTGAATCACATATACCATCTATTGGAACAGATGGTTTCCTTACTACAACTTGTATATCTACGACACCACTAATTGCCAAAACTTTATCTGCGATATTTTGCGCAACATATTCAATTAGATTTGAACGATTGTTTTTCAAACACTGTTCTGCAATTTTATACACTTTATAATAGTCAATTGTATCATCTATAGAATCAGTTTTACATGGTTTTTTTAAATCTGCAGATAGTTCAATATCGATCTGAAACTTTTGACCTATTTTTTTTTCTTCAGGGTGCAAACCATGATAAGCATAAATTTGAATATTTTTTAACCTTATCTTATCCATTTATTTTTTTTAATTTAATTAAATTTAATTTACATTTAATGACAGTATTAATTAAATTTCTTTTTAAACTTAATATTATTTTCTTGGAGACCAAATGTCTAATAAAAATAAAAACCTACCAGAATTAAATTTTAAAGTAATATTTATAGGTATCATATTATCTATTGTAATGGGAGCTGCTAATGTCTATCTAGGTTTAAAAGCTGGGATGACTGTTTCAGCTTCAATACCAGCATCTGTTTTAGGAATGCTTGTATTAAGGTATATTAACAATATAACAAATAATAAAAGCGATACAATACTAGAAGCGAATCAAATACAAACAGCTGCTTCAGCTGGAGAGTCTCTTGCTGCAGGAATAATTTTCACTATGCCTGCTTTAATAATTATTGGAATTTGGCAAGAATTTGACATGATCTTAACTACAATTATAGCATTTACAGGAGGTCTCCTTGGAATTCTTTTTATGATTCCAATGAGAGAAGTATTCATCGTTAAAAATAAGGATAATTTAAAATTCCCCGAAGGCCTCGCTTGCGCATCAATACTTAAGGCAGGACAAAGTATGGAAAGCTCAAAAAATGCATCGCTTATTTTAAAAGGCTCACTAATTGGTGCTACATTTAAAGGATTAATTTCTTTTTTTGGAGCAATAAAAGGCATTTTAGAAGATGCAATTTTATTTGGTAATAGGATTTTATACTTTGGTGGTGATATATCACCCGCTCTTGTAGCTGTGGGTTTTATAGTAAGACTAAATATCGCAATTTTAATTTTTATCGGAGGTTTTTTAGGTTGGGTAATTGGAATACCTATATTAAGTGAAGGTGCAAATTTAACATTAAATCCACTAGATGGGGCTTGGGCTATTTGGTCATCTAAAATAAGATACGTTGGAGTAGGAGCTATGGTAATTGGTGGAGTTAGTTCAATATTAAAGGTTAGGTCTGGGATACTAGATGCAATTAAAATTTTATTGTATAATTCTAAAATAAATCAAAAATCCATCTTGCCAAAAAATAAACAAAACATCTCACCATTATCAATAAATATATTATCGATCATTGCTATATGCCTTGTGGGTATTGTTTATTATAATATTACAGGTAATTTCTATATAACTATCATAACTACGGTTATTATGTTAATCATGT
Source organism: uncultured bacterium (assembly GCA_964439775.1). Classification (GTDB taxonomy): domain Bacteria; phylum Fidelibacterota; class Marinisomatia; order SCGC-AAA003-L08. Next base: position 2,472 of record CAYTPF010000136.1, read on the forward strand.
CGTTTTTCTTTACAGCAGTAGCATCCTATATTGTTGGTTTGGTTGGAAATTCAAATTCTCCAGTATCAGGCATGACAATTACAGCAGTATTATTTACTGGAGGTTTATTATACATATTTGGTTTTTCAGGTACGGAAGGAATGGTTGCAACCCTTGGAGTAGCAGCTATAGTATGCTGTGCAGCCTGTACTTCAGGTGACGTATGTAATGATTTAAAAACTGGACACATTGTAGGCGCAACACCATTCAGGCAACAAATAATGCAAATTATAGGTGTTGCAGTATCATCTACAATAATGGCTCCAACCTTACAATTACTGCATAATAATACACCTGGAGGAATTGGTGGAAGAGAACTTGCAGCACCACAAGCTGGATTATTTGCTAGTCTTGCAGATGGATTTTTTGGAAATGGTTCTTTACCTTGGGATATGATTATCATTGGTCTATTAATCGGAATTATTATTCTAATAATAGATAATTATCTAGAGAATAAAAATTATAATTTTCGTCTACATTTAATGCCGATAGCAGTAGGAATTTATTTACCTTTTGGCTTATCAACACCAATATTAATTGGAGGCATAATATCACATCTAGTAATTAAAAATTCATCTAATGATAAAAATATATCACTCCACAATGGTATTCTAGCATCATCTGGATTAATTGCTGGTGAGTCTCTGATGGGTATTTTATTAGCATTATTTGCAAGTTTTGGAATTAATAGTTTTGATTTAGGCCTTGAGGATAATATGATTCTAATACTTACCATTATACTTTCTTTATATACAGTCTTGTGGTTATATAGAAATGCAAAAAAAGTATAATAATTAGTGGCTATACCAAAGATTTCAAGACCGTATAAATTTCCTAGAATAGATAAAAAAATTCATAATCGTGCAGTATTGGCAGCTATGACTAACAAACAGAGCTATGAAAATGGAATAATATCTGATGATGAGATTGCATGGCTTCTAGAAAGAGCAAAAGGTGGTTTTGGGATCATAACAACAGCCGCAACCAATGTTTCTTATGAGGGTAAGGCATGGAATGGCGAATTTGGAGTTTATGATGATTATCATTTACCAAGCTTGACTAAATTAACTTCAACTATACATAAAACTGAAAGCCTTATTATAGCACAATTATTTCATGGTGGAATGAAATCTCCTCAAAATATAACAGGTTTAATTCCTATATCAGCCAGTGAGATAGAATGTACCGAATCATCTACAGGTAAATCAAAGCAAGCATCAGAAAAAGATATAATGAAAATTATCAATGACTTTACTTCAAGTGCTATAAGGTGCTACAAAGCAGGCTTTGATGGAATCGAGATACATGGTGCACATGGATATTTAATCTCTCAATTTCTTGGAATAAATACAAATCTCAGAGCTGATAATTGGGGTGGAACCTTAGTAAATAGATCAAAATTACTTATCAAAATATTGGAATCAATAAAAAATAATGTCCCAGAATCATTTATTGTAGGAGTAAGAATATCACCAGAAATAGAAAGTATAGGTATCAATTTAAATGATTCAATAAATCTTGTTGGTATTTTAAATAAGATGAATATTGATTTCATTCATTTATCATGCTGGGATGTTTTTTCCAAATCAAAATCAATACCTAATAGTAACAAAACTTTAACGGAGATTATTACAAACAGCTATAAAAACTTACCTACAATTATAAGTACTGGTAATGTATGGTCAACTTTAGATGCAGAAAATTTAATAAGGCAGGGTGCTGATTTAGTTGGAGTAGGGAGAGTAGCCATAGGCCATCCAAGTTGGGCAAAAAATATCTCAAATCATAATTACAACCCTAAAAAACCTCCATTTAGTATCGATGAATTAGAAAAAGCTAAATTAAATAAAATTTTTATATCATACATGAAAAATTGGAATAATTTTGTAAAAAGTGAAAATTAAAAGTAACCATTCTATAACAACATTTTAATATTTATAATTTAAATTGCCTAGTTTTGCTTTTAAGAACTCTTTATAGTTATAAATATTAAAATACATTGATTGGATTACTTTCTAATACTATTTAAATTATTTTTTAATTATTGCAATCTTAGA
>CAYTPF010000137.1:0-4520 GCA_964439775.1 uncultured bacterium
TAATTCTTGGTTTAGTAATTGGCTTTATAGCATCATATTGGATTATTTTTACTAAGGCTGGTGAAAGTGGATGGAAATGTTTAATACCAATTTATAACCTAATTATCATGATAAGGATAGCTAAAAAACCAATTTGGTGGATTATACTTATCTTTATTCCTCTTATTAATTTCGGTGCTATGATTATGTTAAATATTAGTCTTTGTAAATCTTTTGGCAAGGGAGCAGGATTCGCTGTTGGCTTAACCTTGATTCCATTTATCTTTGCCCCGCTACTTGCTTTTGGCAGTGCAGAGTATATATCAGATTAGATTAGATGTTTGTATTTTAAAATTAAACCCCACATCAGTGGGGTTTTATTATAATTATAAAGTTGTTACTCAAAACAATTAAGAGAAATATTTAATTCAACTAATATAGTTTTTATTTATCCCAGACTGAAATATCTAAAAAATTAGATATTTCATGAGCTTGTTCTCTAATCTTGGAAATGTTTTTGTGTGATTCTAAATTTATTCTATTTTTATTTTTTAAAATTAAATTTAATTCATAAAAACCATCTTTTCTCCTTCCGCGGCCAATAATTTTTCCAATTAATTGAATTGCATGAATTTCATTTAAGTTAATATTGAACGATTTATAGTTAAAGAGATTATTAGATTTATTAAACTTTATTGGTGCTTTCATAAATTGATAGATTATAGTTATTGATACTATAAGTAAGATTGGTATACTATAAATCCAAATAGAATCTTTTGATATTCCAAAATAGATAAATACATAAAACATAATAATAGAAATTAATATAATATTTAAAAAAGTCAATTTAGTTTTTAAATTAAGTCCATATTCTAAGACTTTTTGATTTGATGTTTTTATTGATCTAGTTACAGAATGATAGTTTGCTTTTGAACAAGGTTCCCAAGAGACACTTTTAGAAAGTGGAGCCGAAATATTTTTAATTAGATCTTTATTGAATTGTTTTACTTTGTTAATTCTATTTAGAGAAGGTCTTTTACCAAATTTATAAATGCTTTTAAAAATAGTAAAAGGAATTATTAATGATGATGCTATTACTAACAATACAAAAAGTGGTTCAAAAATATAGTAAGACAATATTGTTGACAATATTAAAAATAACACCTTTTTCATCTAATGTTTATTTCAAATAAATTTTTAATTCTTTTAACCCACCTATATGAATATCATCAACAAAAATTTGAGGCATAGAAGACTTGCCACCAGTTTTCTTTATTAATTCTTCAGTGTTTTTTCTTGAGAACGTAATCATTTTAGTAGTGTATTCAATCCCACGGGATTGTAGAAGCTTTTTTGCTTCTTTACATGGTGCTCAGAATAAAGCAGAATAAATTTCAACCGTACTATCTTTTGTAATCGATATAGTTTTATCACTATTTCCAAATGTTAAACCTAAAATCATTATTAAAAAAATCTTTTTCATAAAATCCTCATTTTAAATGTCATCTAATTTAATAAAAAAAATATTAAGTTGATTAAAAGATAGTTTTAAAAAGTAACAAAATGAAAAAGTAATTATTTATGCTTAAATATATTCATAAATTATATAAAAATCACATTAATCAAAATTGGGATAAATATGAAATTATTACTTAAATTAACTTTTATTTTAATGATTAACAATCTAAATGGGGGCATACATTACGTTGATAATCAATTAATAGTAAAATTTAAATCAGATCTTCATCAAGATGTTATAATAGAAAAACTAAAAAATTCAAATTATAATATTAAACAACTCCTTGTAAAAAAGTTAAATATATGGCTCATTGAAATTGATTCAAGTAATAAAAATATTTTGGAAATTTTAGAAGAAGTTTCTAGTTTTGATTTTGTTGTTTATGCACAGTTAGATCATAAAGTCAATCAACGTGAAATACCAAATGACCCTTACTTCAATCAAATGTGGGGGCTTAATAATACAGGACAAAATGGAGGTCAAATAGATGGTGATATTGATGCTGTTGAAGCCTGGGACATATCCACTGGTGGTGTTACAGCTCTTGGAGATGAAATTGTGGTTGCTGTTGTTGATGGAGGAGTTGATATAAATCATCCAGACCTAATTAACAATATATGGGTTAATAGTAATGAAATCCCCAACAATGGTGTTGATGATGATGGGAATGGATATGTTGATGATATTAATGGATGGGATGCATATGGTAACGATGGTAGTATTCCATCAGATAATCATGGTACACACGTTGCTGGTACCATTGGAGCAAAGGGAAATAATAATTCTGATGTAGTAGGTGTAAATTGGGATGTAAAGATAATGTCAATTGCTGGATCCTCTGGATCAACATCAACAATTAGTCTTGCTTATGGATATGTATTAGATCAAAAATCATTATGGTTGTCTACTAATGGTGAATTTGGAGCAAATGTTGTTGCAACAAACAGTAGTTTTGGTGTTGATAATGCAAATTGTAATTCAGGATCATATCCAGTATGGAATGATTTATACAATGCTATGGGAGAAGTAGGAATATTGAGCGCGGCTGCTACAACTAATAGTAATCAAAATGTGGATCAGGTTGGAGATGTACCAACTGGATGTAATAGTGACTGGGTAATTTCTGTAACTAATACTACTCGTAATGATGTTAAGTATAATAGTGCAGGTTATGGTGCTAATAGTATTGATTTGGGCGCTCCAGGAACAGATATTTGCAGTACTGTATCAGGTGGTGTTAACTGTTCTTATACGGGTACTTCCATGGCAACTCCACATGTAGCAGGAGCAGTTGGTTTAATGCATGCTGGAGCTTCTATAGCTTTTGCACAAGATTGTATTGATAACCCTGCTAATTGTTCTTTGGAAATAAAAAATGCATTATTAAACTCAGTAGATGTTCTTCCAAGTTTAAATGGAATAACGGTTAGTGGTGGAAGATTAAATTTATTTAATGCATTACAAGACATTAGTGGTCCAAGTCCAAATTTAGATTTTAATCCTGGAGAATTTACTTTTCAGCTTAATCAAGGAGATCTAGGAAATGATATATTGACTTTATTCAACGATGGTGAGGATAACTCTATTTTGTCGTATCAATTGAAAGTTTCACCATTTCTAGGCATAAATGACCCTGATAATTCAGGGAATTATTGGTCAGATTCAGAAACTGAGTTGTTTGAATATGAATGGATTGATATATCAGAAATTGGAACATTGTATTCATTCCCAAATAATGATGAATCTGGTCAAATAGTCCCGTTAGATTTTGATTTTCCATTTTATGAAAATATTTATAATACAATAAGAATTAATCCAAATGGTTGGATAGGTTTTGGTGATGACAATAGTGAATGGAACAATCAGCAGTTACCATCAAATTCAGCCCCATCACCAGCAATTTTTCCTTTTTGGGATGACTTGAATCCTGTAAATGATAATTGTAATCAATATTGTTCAGGGAACGTATACTATCACTCTAATAGTAATAGAATGGTTGTTTGGTTTAACAGCGTTGCACATTGGTGGACTAATTTTGAAAATAGTTTTTACGATTTTCAGGTTGTAATGCACTCTAATGGCGATATTCAATTTAACTATAATGAAATGCTTGGTGATTTCTCTGATGCAACTATTGGAATGCAAAATTTTGGAGGAGAAGATGGATTAGAGATATCCTATAATAGTAATTATGTAGAAAATTTATTATCTGTGAAAATCACAAAAGCTCCAGAATGGATAAGCTTATCACAAGATTTTGGTCAAATTAATGCTGGTGAATCCGATCAAGTTAATATTTCAATTGATTCTAATGACTTATTACTTAACGAATATTTAAATTATATAAATATTACTTCATTTGGTGGTAATGCAAGTATCCCCTTTTATGTTTTTATTGATGAAGATGTATTATTGATGGGTGATTTGAATTTTGATGGTATAACTAATATACTTGATGTTGTTATTATGATTAATCTTATAACAGGTGAGGAAGAGTTAAGTGATCAAGCATTTGAATCAGCTGATATAAACTCTGATGCTGTAATAAATGTTCTAGATATAGTTTTACTAGTTAATATTATTTTGGAATAAGTTTTAATAAAAATCAATTTTTAGTTATTAAAGGTTAACAATCACAGCTACAAAAATATTCAGAATCTGGTTCGTAAAATTGAAAAAAACCATCATATTCAATACATTCTGACTGTACATCTTGACATTCTATTGCATCTATTCCTTTAACTGTACACGTATCTGTAGTCTCTGATGCAAATTTAACAATATCTTCACGATCACAACCAAATAGTAATATTATTAGTAATATTCTTTTCATTTATTACCAGTTAATGTAAATATATTATATGTTATAATTAAGACCACGATACAATTTAACTCAAATTATTATAACTAGGTGAAGTAGTAATAACAATTATTACTAATTATATTAAAATAGATTTAAAAAAAGCCATCATTATGATGGCTTTTTAAATATTTATAATTTACTTGCTTTTATTTTTTCTAT
>CAYTPF010000138.1:0-4503 GCA_964439775.1 uncultured bacterium
TATTCTCATTTATTAAGTTTTTTAAAATATTTATTTCTTCTATAATTTTTTTGTTTTTCTTTTCTCTATCTTTTAAAACATATAATACTTGTAAAGCTTGATCATAATATCCCTGTGATTTGTAAATATTAAATAAAGTTATTGATGCTAATTCTGGATTTATATCAATATCATTATTATTCTCAGCATATTTTTTTTCCGGTTTCTGCTTATCTTTTTTATCTACAATTATTTGATCTTGTTTCTTTATTTTAAAATTTTCTTTTTTATTAGTTTCTTTTTCAACAGGCTTTTTTGATTGATTTTTCACAGATTCATTTTTATAGTTTATATTTATCCATTCTAAACAATCTTGATTTTTAGAATCTATTGATAAAATTTCAAGTACATTTTTTTTGATTTTTACTTTACTTCTGTTCAATTCTTTTTGAACAAAAAATAATAAGTTTTTTGCAGATAGATTAATTGGACTATAAAATATTGATTTTTCTAAATTTTTTTCTGCCTTTGTTAAATTTTCATTAATTAAATTTATTTTTGCTAAAATATAGTAACCAATGCTTGAATTTGGATTATTTTTCAATCCTATATCACAAACTTTTTCGGCGCGTTGATAATCACCTTTTTGAAAATACAAATCACTTAAAATAGGGAACAATGGTGATTTTAAATTCTCAGAAAAATATTTTTCTAAAGCTTCTAAATCATTTATATCAATCATTTTTATTATTTATCACCCAATCTTTTATATAATCTATAGTATCTTGAATTGGCGTACCTGGACCAAACAATTGGCCTACACCTATTTTTTTCAAACTTTCCATATCAGCTACAGAAATAATACCACCTCCAGTTAATAAGACATCTTCTAAGCCACGCTCTTTCATTAAATTTAAAACTTTAGGAAAGATAGTCATATGTGTATTATTTAATGTTGATAAAGCAATAACATTTGCATCTTCTTGCAAAGCCGCAGTAACAATCATTTCAGGGGTTTGCCTTAATCCTAAATAAATAACCTCCATTCCTGCATCTCTAAATGCCCTAGCTAATACTTTAATACCTCTATCGTGCCCATCTAAGCCTGGCTTTGCCATTATAATTCTAATTTTCATTTTTATTATCTTTACTGTTTATTATAATTGTAACTGGTCCTTGATTAACTAAATTAACATTCATATTTTCACCAAATTGACCTGTTTCTACTTTTAAATTCAATTTTCTAAACTTTTCTATAGCTTTATCATATAACTTTTTTGCTTCTTTGGGTTTTGCTGCATTTATAAAGCTTGGTCGTCTACCTTTTTTTGTTTCAGCACATAAAGTAAATTGACTTACAATTAAAATTTCTCCATTTATATCTTGAATTGATAAATTCATATTCTTTTTTTTATCTTCAAAAATACGAAGATTTGTTGTTTTTTTTACAATATAATCTAAATCTTCATTTGTATCATTTTTATGTATACCTAATAAAATTAAAATTCCTTTATTAATTTTTGAAAAAAATTTTTCACTTATTGTAACTTCACTACTTATGACTCTCTGAATTAAACAAATCATTTTTTAACTTAACCAAACATTCTTTTCACCTAAAATATTCCGTAATTCTTTTAGAAGACTTTGTTGATTTGAAACTAAATAACGTCTTGATTTAATTTTTTGAAATTGATTTTTTCCATATTTAAAATGAATAATAAATGGATATTTTCCTTTATTGTTTGAAATAATGTTTTTAATCTCTTCTAGCTCATTTTTTGAACGACTTTCATCAAATATAATATTAAAACTTTTAGTTATTTTATCTCTAATATTATTCAAAGCATATAATTTATTACATATAATTTTCAGAATATCCTTATCTTGATTCTTTGTTGACAAGGTACCAGAAACAAATATCAAACTATCTTTTTCTAATAAATCTGAAAATAGTTCAAACTCTTTTGAAAAAACAAAAACTTCTGCTTTTACAATTTGATTAGAAATTTCTATAATTGCCCAAGGCCTATTTTTTTTGTCATATAATAATTTTTTATTCACAATAATTCCACCAGTTCTTACAATCTCTGAATCTCTGTTGTTATTTTTTATTATTGACAATTCTTTTATATCATCTTTATAATCTTCTACGGGATCACCTGTTAAATAAAAACCTAAAATTTCTTTTTCTTTCGCCAATAAATCATTTTTATTCCATTCGGAAATTAATGGAATTTTAGGCTCCACTATTACATTTTGATCATCATTTGAAAACAAACTAGCTTGATTTTTATTTTGGTTATTATTAAAATTTTGTCCAAACTTTATTGCTTGATCTATAACTTCATACATTTGAGATCTTTTAGAGTTTAATGAATCACAAGCCCCTGAAATAATTAAGCTTTCTAATATTTTTTTGTTTATTATTCCATTTGATAAAGATTTACACATTGAAAAAATAGAATTATATTTTCCATCATTTTTTCTTTGTTTATATATTAATTGAGATGCTTTATATCCAATATTTTTTATTGCTGCCAAACCATAAACAATTTCTGATTTTTTATTTACACTAAATTCTGGTTTTGATTGGTTTATATTTGGCGGAATGATTGTGATTTTTAAACTTTGAGCTTCATTTATAAGAGATACTATTCTTTTTGTATCATTCATTTCAGTTGTCATCGTTGCAGCCAAAAACTCTGCAGGATAATGTGCTTTTAACCAAGCTGTTCTATATGCTACTAATGCATAGGCTGCTGAATGACTTTTATTAAATCCATATTGAGCAAATTTTTCAACTAAATCAAAAATTTCAACTGATTTTTTTTTATCAAAACCTTTTTTAATTGCACCATCAACAAAATCTACTTTTATTGCAGCCATCTCATCAATTTTTTTCTTACCCATAGCTTTTCTCATTATATCAGCTTTAGCTAATGTGAAGCCTGCTACTTCAGATGCTATTTGCATTACCTGTTCTTGATATACTATAATACCATATGTTTCTTTTAATATGGGTTCTAATGATGAATTTAAATATGTAATTCTTTTTTTACCTTTTTTTCTATTTATAAACTCTGGTATGTTTTCCATTGGACCTGGTCTATAAAGAGCATTCATTGCAATTAAATCTTCTAATGTTGAAGGCTGTAAATTTTTTAAATGTTCTCGCATTCCCCCAGATTCAAATTGAAATATTCCTACAGTTTTTCCATTTGAAAATAAATCATATGTTTTTTCGTCATTTAAATGTAGTTTTTCAATATCAATTTTTATATTATGATTTTCATAAATCATTTTAATAGCTTTATCTATAACTGTTAAAGTTCTAAGACCTAAAAAATCCATTTTTAATAATCCTAAATCTTCTAAACCATTCATATCAACTTGGCTTGTTACATCTCCTGTAGATGCTGATTTATATAATGGAATATATTCAGTTAGATTATTAGGTGCAATTACTACTCCTGCAGCATGCACTGATGCATGGCGATTTAAACCTTCTAAAATTCTAGAATATTCAATTAAATTTTCATGTGTTTTATCAATATTTTTAATTTCTGAAAATTCTTTATTTTTCTTAAAAGCTTTATCTAAAGTAATTTTTAAATCATCTGGAATCAACTTTGCTATTCTATCTACTTGGTCATATGGCATATCTAAAACTCTACCAACATCTCTTAAAACTGATTTTGCTTTCATCCGACCAAATGTAATAATTTGTGATACAGAGTCATCTCCATACCTTGTTTTAATATAATCAATTACACTCTGCCTGCCTTCTATACAAAAATCTATATCAATATCAGGCATTGAAATTCTTTCTGGATTTAAAAATCTTTCAAACAAAAGATTATATTTTAATGGATCAATGTCTGTAATTCCAGTTGCATATGAAACAATTGAACCTACCGCAGAACCTCTTCCTGGTCCAACAGGAATAGAATTGTTTTTTGCATATTGTATAAAATCCATAACTATTAAAAAATATCCAGCAAATCCCATTTTTTTAATTACATCTAGCTCAAAATTCAATCTATTTAATACTTTAGAATCAATATTATCATATTTTTTCTTAATATTTTGTTCACATATAATTCTTAAATACTTATCAGGGTCCTCAGTTTTATATTCTTTTGGAATAGGAAATGTTGGTAAATGCAATTTCCCCATTGGTATTGAAAAATCACACATATCTGCAATCTTTCTTGTATTTTCAATAGCTCCAGAAAATGAATTGAATTTATTATACATTTCATCTTGAGATTTAATATAAAATTGTTCAGGTTCATAGCTTAATCTATTCACATCATCTCTCTTTTTTTGAGTTCCTAAACAAAATAAAATATCATGCGCTTCCCAATGTTCACATCTTGCATAATGACAATCATTAGTTGCTACCATAGGCAAGTTTAATTCTGAAGATAATTTTTTAATTATAGGATGTGTGGCCTTTTCTTCTGAAATATTGTGATCTTGAACTTCTAAAAAAAATCTATTTGGAAATATTTCACTATATTC
>CAYTPF010000139.1:0-4494 GCA_964439775.1 uncultured bacterium
AGACGTCGCGCAGTGTGAGTGAAATTGCCGAGTTGATCGGTTTCAGCGATCAAGGCAACTTTTCTCGAGGATTTCGCAAATGGCAAGGCGTCACACCCAGCGAATACCGCCGATACTTCAGACCTTAAAGCTCATAGGCTGCAACTCAGGGATACGACACGGCTGGACTCCCCCCGCTCTGGTAGATATGCACGCCTAGCTAATGAGTTGCCACACCGGGTACTCCACGCCGTATCAGCCAAGAGAAATCATCTATCTCCCCAGCCGCCTTCGCTCGGTCGGTAAAGCGTCCTCGCTGACTTAGCTCGTCCAGCGAGTAGCCCTCTTGCAAACCGCCCACTGACATTACGTAGGCCGGAAGATAGCCGGTCAGCAGAAGGCGATAGTCTGCGGGCAGGCCTCCAATGATCGTACGCACCATATCGAATACGATTGTCGTGCAATTGGCCGTGATGGTGTTGTAGAAGCGTGGCTGTTCGATCAGGGCATTGGCCTGCTGCACATACGAAACAAGTAAGGTCCGCATCGCCTGGGGTGGCATGGCAATGCGGTATAGATAGCTGTCTTCGCCACGCACATTTGTACGAACGCGCAGTGCGTCGCGCTCATCTGTGGCAACGATGCTCAGTTCGAACTGTTTGAAGAACCCGCCAATCTCCGAATAGGCCTCGGCTTGCTCTTTGCGCACCTCGACAGTGAAGGTCAGAAAGCGCCCGTCGTTAAAGCCGAACGAGACGAGTACATGGGCAATGGCTGGCATGCCCCAGTAGGACGTAATCAGATCGACCGACGCGAGCTGATCAAGGTCGTAACTCCGGGTTTCCCAAACAGCATCGAAATCGTCGTCACTGCGCCAGGTGAAGTTCCGAACGTTGTGCAAAGTCAGTTTGCTACCAGTGATCTCACCGTGGCTCATCTGCGCGACATCGCTTGCCCAAGAGCGCTGGTTAGATGGTTCAAGGCTTGCCCACCAGAAAAGCAGGACTGCAAAAGACAGAACGCTGCTCGAGATTGCCGAGATCACTCGTCCACGCCAGAGCACGACTTGCAGGACTATGCCAAGTAAACACCAAGCCGTAATCGCAATAGCGCCAGTGACACCCAGTGTCTGGTAAACCAGCGCCAACGTGCCCCACGCGGTGAGCAGCAGCAAAACTAGCGATATGCCGCTTTGCATCAGAATCCGCAGCACCCAATTCATGGCGACCCCGTATCATTCGCGGGGCTGGGTTTCAGCCCCTTGAGGTGCTCATGTAACACCCTGCGTATCTCGACAATGGCCTGTGGTGTCTCCTGCACACTGTGCCAAGAAGGAACGACCAGCTCCGACTCCGCCCCTGGCAGATGAGAGCTGGCGTACGGCACAACACCGTCGCTCGAAAGCAAAACTTCGAGGTTTGGTGTGTGGTTGCCAATGATCGAGTGGTAGCGCACGTAGAGAGAGATCGGTAGATCAGCTGCAGCTTTGACGAAAGGATCCTGGTTGCTGAGGTTATCAATGCTGTTAAGCGGCCGCCGCAGCGCCACCGGAGCCGCAGAGTTAGGATCAACCAGAGCCTGGGTGACTTCCTTGAAGCGGGTCAGCATGGACACGGGCATCCTTACAAGCCCGGCAGCCCAGCGCGATATGCGATTCTCGGCGAACGGGGTGCCGCGATGCGGCGCGGCGGCAAATACCGCCCGACTAACCTGGGGCAGCGGCTCGAAATACAAATAAGGGCCTAGGCTAGCTTTGACCTTTTGAACGCGCGCGCCCTTGATGTCGAAATCGCTAAGCATGGCATCCCACAAGCGCTCGCCCGACGAAGACACCATCAAGCGCGACAACACGCCGCCCATACTGTGACCGACCAACACCATGTCATGGCTGGCTTTGGCCTCGCCCTGTGGGTCAAAGTTTCTCAGCGTCTGTTCGATGGCCTGTCGAATAGCTTGGTTATTAACGGCAATCGGCAGATTGGTCGGATAGTAGACCTGCCATATCTGGAAGTTGCGCCGCAGCTCCTCATCACCCAGCACCTCGTTGGCCACATTGATCCAGGCCTCCGGGCTGCTCGCGAGACCGTGCAACATGACAATGATGCGCCGATCCGGATCGAACGGCTGCAACATGTAAACATGTGGCCGCTCCAGCACCTCACCGCGGCCCACCAAAGTCAGCAGCGACTGCCTGGCGAATCCTGATCGAGCCAGCCATAAGCCATAGCCCGACGTAAAATTCGCCGCCAGTGGCACCTCTACCCCATGAATCTCTACCGAGTCATGTCGGTAGGGATCGTATCCGATCACCTCAACCTCGTAGGTGCTGAGCACCTCTTCCAGCGTTTTGCCGGGGAAGTGCGCCAATGCGGTGATTGCGGGAAAGGGTGTTTCACTCCATGGCAGCTCGTCACTGTCCTTGCTCACCACCCGTTTAGCCGTCACGGCCACCAGCTCAGCGCCCACCCCATCACGGCGGTACTGGTTGCGCAGACCACCAAAAGATAATGAAGCAGCAGGTATAAGCTCCTTGGGCAGTTGGCGATCATCCGCTAAACGCACATCCTTCATTTGTCCGGTTACAGTCCAGCGTCCGGTTACGATCCGGAAGTTCCCTTGAGGATGCTCGGGCGAAGGCGGATGTCCGTGATACCGCTCAAAGACTTCAGTAAGTGCCTGCTGAACCGAAAAGTTGTAATAGTCACGAACTTGGGTTTGTCGATCCTCAAGCGCGCGCTGCCCCGGTAACCGAGCGGTCAGAAAAAGATAGGCATAAGCGTAACGGGCGCTCTCAAGGTACGCATCAGTCCTGGATTGCGGAGCCATACTGTTGCGTCCATCTTGGGCTTCTTTGAGCCATAGCTCAGCCAACGCCGAGAGCCGTTGTTCATCATCTAGTCCTGTCGTGTTTTCCAGCGCATTGCGGCAAGCCAGAAACTGCGCAAGACAACCTTTCTCGTCGCTACCGACCACTTGTAGAGCAGCAATGGACGACGTACCGAGGTTGCCTGTTGTCAGCACATCGCCGCGGCGTAGGGTCAGGTAATCATCGTTACTGACCGCAGTTACTTTGACTCCAGCACAACCGGCCAGCACTGCTGCGAATGAAGCAAAGGATACAAGACGCCAAGCCAGGCGCAGAGAAGGGAAAAAGCTGAGCGGGTTCAAAATAGAGACATCACGTCAAGGATGGAAGAGTCGGGTTGGTGGCAACAGCAGAGCAAGTTCGGATCTAACAATCATGCTCAGAATCACCAGCTAGAGCACTTAGGGCTGTCACTCTACGCCAAAAAGGCCTACCGAATATCCATCAAGTAGAACAAGGTGTCTAGTTTTGAAGTGAGCTAATGAGGGGTTCTACCCCACTCCCACGGGCGGTTTTAGATGAGCAACACGCTCCCGCTTGAGTTGGCCGAAGAACCCTTCGCAAGCCGCGTTATCGCCACAACGCCCAACGGCACTCATGCTGGAAACCAGTGTATTTCTACTCAGAAAGCGCTGATAATCGGCGCTGGTAAATTGGATTCCTATGTCAAAATGCAGAACTACCGACCAGTCGCCCTGACGCTGCTAAATCGCCATTTCCACTGCGCGGATCACCATCTGCCTGTCCTGACGACGATGCATAGACCAGCCAACGATTAACTTGGTATACAGATCTAGCACAACGCAAAGGAACAGCTTGCCCTCCAGCGTGGCGATCTCTGTGATATCAGTGCCCCACTTGCGCTCCGGCTCCAAAGCATTAAAGTCGCGCTCCAGCAAATTTTTCACACCTGCTGCGCGGCCAGAAGCTGCTCGGCCAAAGCCGCGTCTCTTCCTGCGCGGCCAACCTTGAATTTTCTCTGCGGCCATCAAGCGAGCAACGCGGTTCAGGCTGGCGGTTTCACCTTCGAAGAGTAGATCTTCGTGCATGCGAGGCGCACCTATTGCATCGCGACTATCCTCATGAAGCTCACGAATACGTTTTATCAAGCGCGCATTCTCCTAAGCGCGTGGACTTGGCTCGCGACCTTGCCAGTCGTCGTAATAGCCACTGGCAGACACCTTCAAACAACGGCACATTAATCGGACTGGGTACACGTTGCGGCAGCGCTGGATCATCAAGTACCGTTCGATGATTACCTGGCAAAGTACGCTGCCGCGTCTTTTAAAAAATCACGTTCCTTCGTCACTCTGGCGAGCTCACGCTTGTAGCTGGCGTGGGGAACCCCGAAGACTATGACGGCCTCTTTAATACCCCCGACGACCTGGCGACGGAGCTGCCTAGAAAGACGCTATCGGGGGTCGGATCCACGGTGCGGACGGAGACCGGCGAACGCATCCAGTGCCTGTTGATTACCGGCCAGCGAGGACTCAGACGATAACCTCTCTGGCGTCAGCGAAGCGCTTGACAGCCGGTCAAGATTACATAATATTAAGAGCAACTTTGTGCAATATAACAAGTCCGGAATTCGCATCAAAAATCCGTTGAAACCAGCGGAATAGAGCCTTCGGAGGCCAATAGGTCAGTTC
>CAYTPF010000140.1:0-4479 GCA_964439775.1 uncultured bacterium
TTATTGTTTCATATTTCCCAGAAGCCAAAAGCCAGTCACTTCTGTTATACATTGAATAAAACGGAGGCATTTGAAAGAAATGTCCATAACTAAAATGCAATACTGCCTCATCAGCTACCTGATATGCAATACCAAGCCTTGGACTTATCTGTGTCTGAGAAGATGATTCTTTATATCTTGAACTATCTACTTCATTAATAGAATTTAATGGATTCCTATATTCAGTTGGGTACAATACTTTAGGATCAAAATAATCATATCTAAACCCTAGGTTGATAACCATAGCATCAAATTCCATTTTATCTTGTATATAAGTAGAAAATTCTATTGGAGATACATCAAAAACATCATTGTATGTTGTTAAGGTATCAATAAAAATAAAAGCTGAATATTGACTACTATCCGGATTTGGTCTAATAGTATAATAATTATTTTGGATATTATGAGACAATAAATCAAATCCAGATTTTATGTTGTGATTTTTATTGATCTGCCAATTAATATCGATTTTCAAATTATTATCAATAGTCGTTCTCTTGCTGTGACTTTTTTCTTGACCCCCTGTAAAAAATCCAGGTACCGACTGTAAATATACATCGCTCACATATCTACTATCCTTAGGGTTTTCATAAACATAGTAACCATAAAAATAATTCATTCTAGAATACTTTATATCAAAAAACATGGACTGATTAACCATATAATTTGATTGAAGAGCATAAAATGACGTTACCCTTGAATCATATGCTCGTCCATTTGGATTAAACCTAAATGCATGATTATAATTAAACCAAGTATCTCTATTTTCTGAAAATATAAAAGATGTTTTCCACTTATTTGTAAATTTATACAATAACTTTGCCATAATAGATGAATTGTCAGTATTATTCATAGCAACCATATTTGAATTTTTAGTTCTAAAAATATAAGCACCAGCATTAAAATAAACACTTACTAATGGTGTATTGATTCCATAAATATTCTCATAAAATAAAGGAATATCACTACTACATTCATCATAAGTATAACCATCATATTTTAGAATATAATTATCTGTGTATAAACCTCCTTGAGCAATGCATAAATTTTCATTATTAGTATCAAAAAGATATTCATTAGTTACTACATCTAAACATGCTTTTAATGTAATTATACATTCACCATATTTATTCTCACAATCCGAACGATTATCTATCTCTCCATCCTGAGATTGAATTTCCATACCTGAACTATTCATACAAATCGACTCATTTAAATAGCTACCGCTATGTTGAGAATACCAATCCTGTGCATTATCCGCACTATAGTTACTAGAGTCATTAACAACAAAATAATCAAACCCATTTAAATGATTATTATTAATTGATTTTCTTCCATTAACAAAAAAGAATAGCTTATCTTTTATAATTGGACCACTAATTTGATATCTAAAATCATTATTTTGATTCAAGCCTAATTGATTGATCCCTTTAAAAATATTATCATTACCAGTTAAATAATTAGAGTATGCATAATTTGTTGAAATTTCAAATTCATTAGAACCAGATTTTGTTATTTGATTTACAACACCACTCATCGCTTTACCATATTCAGCATTAAAAGTCCCAGTAATAACCTCTATCTCACTTATAGCATCGGGCTCCAAAGTAACAGCCTGCGATGAGCCTCCAAATCCTTCATTGACACTCATCCCATCAATTAGATAAGTTACCTCAGTACTCCTACCTCCCCTAAAAGATCCAGCTACAACTCCTGCCTGCATTGATATAATTGAATTCACATCGTCAACTGGCAAAATATCAATTTGATCTGATGAAATATTTTTAACAGTGCTCGTTTGATCCTTTTTAATATCTACTGCATTACCAGTTACCTCAACAACGGCTCCAGTAACAAATGATTGCTTCATACCTATATTGTGTGTTGAAGTTCTGTTTACAGAAATATTAACATTTTTAATAATAACTGATTCATAGCCAATATAGTCAACCCGCAAATCATATACACCTGGATCAATATTTATAATATAATAATTACCCTCTAAATCAGTTGCAGCCCCAATACCAGCGATAATTATTATAACATTTGCACCTATTATTGGCTGACCTGATTCTGAATCCTTTACTGAGCCAGATATTTTACCTGTGGTCTGGCATAAAATTAAGTTTAGAAAAACTAATATAAAGTACTTATACATACAAAAAAATATTAACCAAGAATCATCTCTACAATTAAGATCACATCAATAACATCTATTGCATTGTCTGCATTCAGATCAGCAGCTAAAAACTGTACTTCAGAAGGAAGTAAATTACCTAAGATAATATCAATTGTAAATACAACATCAAAAACATTAATATCTCCATCTTCGTTCACATCACCCAACATAAATGAAGATGATAGATCGCAGGTTCCAAAATAATAAGGACCAACAATTTGCCCATCTTCCTCTACATCAAAAAATCTATCATCCCATTGACCTTCTGTACATTCACCTTCAATGATTTCAAAGCCTGGATTTTCCCAAGTGTCTCCACACCCATTAACAAATTTATATGTCTGATGCGAATCATATGGAAATGATAAAGTTGCTGTATATATATCATCATTATCTAAATCACACATCAGAGTCCCTTCAGGCCCATTAGGCATAGTACCACCAGCTATGCATACACCATTTCCAGAAACCATTTCTTGGCTCATATCAACACCAATAGATACTATTGCATATCCAGGACAGTCATCATATGTATCTAAATCAAATTCAGTGTCAAAATATGGAATAGTCTGCTCTCTGAAATTTGCACCATCCCCTCCACAATCACCAGCAAAATTAGAACCACATCCAGCAATACCTCCATCGGTTTCTGGATTTGCATCAGCAAAACCCATTCCTATTGTATACTTATATAAAATATAATCATTTGCATTAAAAACTGTATTTATAGAAAAAACATTACTCCCTTGCTCAGGGTAATCCAATTCTAAAGGATTAAAGTAATAATCATATCCATTAAAATTTCCATACATATATACACCTTTATCTAATGCTTCTGATAGATTTTCATCACCTATCTCAACCTGAAAGGTAACCTCAACTGGACTAATTTCTGGACATTCTCCTATTTCACAAAAATCAAAACAATATGCTCCATATGTAAACCCTTGATCAACAACTACAATTTCTCTATCTCCCCACTCTCCAACACCACAATCACCACCAAAATCTTCCCATTGCCATTGAAGACAAGTATCCCAACTACCACAATACCCATTTCTATATTTAAATGTATATGTTCCAGGAGGCAAGTCAACAGTTACTTCCCAGATATCATCACCATCGCTATCATCCATCAAATGTCCAATTGGACCCTCCATATAGATGTTTCCTCCAACAACATACACCCCAGAAGGATCCGTCTCCTGGTAGCCCATATCAACAACAAAAGTAATCGGATAAGTCTCAATATCATCTGGGCATAATCCTACATCACAGCTATTAAAACAATAAGGGCCTATATCTAAATTCTGATTAGATACAACAATCTCTCTATCTCCCCAATCACCAACACCACAATCATCTAAAGAATCTTCCCAAAAAGCACCACAATTATCCCAATTGTCACAAAAACCATTCCTAAATTTATATGTATACGAACCTGGAGGTAGCTGCAAAGTAATTTCCCAGATATCATCACCATCTGCATCTTCAAGCAGAAGACCTGTAGGACCTTCTAATAATGGATCATTTCCAACAATATAGACGCCATCAACACTGGTATTAACGTTACTCATATCAACAGAAAAGCTAACATCAAAAAAATCAACATCGACACATACACCATCAACACAAACTTGCTCTCCACAATCTATATCCATACATGGATCTATATTGCCATCACAACTCAAATCACATGTACCAGCACAATATGAAACTGACATATTTTCACCAGTTACTGTAAATGCATAGTTTGTAAATTCAGGATCTCCATTAGAGCAATCTCCATCAACAGGAGGGTTAACGGTAGTTGAATTACTCCAAACATCATTCCACCAACCATCATTAGATGTATCTACACATAGAAATAAGAATTCATATTCACCATCTTCCAGTGCAATAGTGTAATCAGGATGATCGGCCGGATTTACTCCCCAGCCTGACCAATTATCAAAAGTACCCGTTATATTTACTTGACCGCAATCCTCTAATCCATCAAAATAAAATGTAACATTATTTGTATCTGATGGTGGCTCAACACCATCACACAATTCTGAACAAGAACCAGGACACAAAGATATAGTCATGTCCGAACCGCCAACTGTCATACCATAATTTGGAAATTCATCTGAAGGATCAAAGTCACATTCAGATCCAATAGGAGCATTAAGCTGCGTAGATGAAGACCATATATCATTCCACCATTCACCATCAGTATTTACACATAAAACTACATATTCATAAGAACCCTCATCTAATTC
>CAYTPF010000141.1:0-4463 GCA_964439775.1 uncultured bacterium
ACAACAGAAACAATTAAATGGGAAGATGGAAATGAATATCCATTGTTTAAAATGGAAATATCAGATAAATCTCATCCTTATTTTACAGGTAAACAAAATTTAATTGATACTGCTGGAAGAATAGAGAAATTTAACCAAAAGTATAAGATTAATAAAAAAGATTAATTATAATAAAAATTGCAAGGGAATAGGGATTACATTGTAATCCCTATTTTTATATCTAATGAAAATAAGTACATATATTAAAAAATCAATATTAATGATTATTTCAAAATCTTCTATTTTAGTTGGAGGGCAAGCTGTAATTGAGGGAGTTATGATGAGGGTGCCAGGTTTTTATGCAACAGCAGTTAGAAACCCACAAGGTGAAATTAAAGTTAACAGAAAATTTTTTCAACCATTTATTGAAAAAAACAAAAAATTTAATGTACCAATTTTAAGAGGAGCAATTCATTTATTTGAATCACTTAAAATAGGAACTAAAACATTACAGTGGTCTGCTGATATTGCTATGCCCGAAGAGACAAAATCTAATAAATATGTTGAAATTTTAATGAATGTTTTAGCAGTTTGCTTTGCAATATCAATATTTTTTGGTGTACCATATTTAATAACAAATTATTTTTCGGAATTATATACTTCAGAATTTATTTTCAATTTATTTGCAGGATTTATTAGAATTTTATTTTTTATTATTTATTTATTATTAATAAGTCAGATGCAAGATGTTAAAAATTTATTTATGTATCATGGAGCTGAACATAAAACAGTATATACATTTGAAGCTGGTAAGTCATTAGATGTAAAAGAAACATATAATTTTCCAACACAGCATCCAAGATGTGGAACAAGTTTTATGTTTATTGTAATGATGGTTGCAATTGTGACATATGCAATTATAGATTCATTATATGTTGATTTTATAGGTAATCTTCATATAACTCAGAGAATTTTATTACATATATTTTTTATTCCATTTGTATCAGGTTTAGGTTATGAAGTGCTTAAAATAACAGCAAAATACAATAATTTTTTGTTATTTAAGATTTTATCTAAACCAGGAATATGGCTTCAACATATTACTACCAAAGAACCAACAGATGATCAATTAGAGGTATCAATATTAGCTTTAAAATCAGCGTTTGGAGACAAATTAGAAGATTATATGGGGAAAAAATATAAAGCAGAAGCAATATCTTAATGAAAAATAAGTTAAAAGATATTATTAATAGATATAATGAATTAACAGATCTGTTGACTAAGCAAGAAATTATTAGTAATAAAGATAAGTTTAAAGAAATTTCTAAAGAACACAATTCATTAATTGATATTCATCAATTATCATTACAATATTTAAATAAAATTAAACAATTAGAAGAAAACAAGGAATTGTTTGAATTGGAAGATGAAGAATTGGTTGAAATGGCCAAAAATGAAAATATAATTTTAAAAGATGAAATTTCTAATTTGGAAGATGAGATAAAAATACTATTATTGCCTAAAGATGAAAATGATGATAAAAATATTATTATTGAAATTAGAGGTGGTACAGGAGGAGAAGAAGCTGCATTATTTGCTTCTGATTTATATAGAATGTATACAAGATTTTCAGAAAATAAAAAATGGAAAACTGAAATAATAAATATAAATGGATCTGAAACTGGTGGTATTAAAGAAGTTATTGTAAGTGTTCAAGGTAATGGTGTTTATGGTGATATGAAGTATGAAAGTGGTGTTCATAGAGTACAAAGAATTCCTACTACAGAGTCTGGAGGAAGAGTACATACTAGTGCAGCAACAGTAGCAGTTTTACCAGAAGCAGAAGATGTGGATGTTGTAATAAATGATGAGGATATTAAAATTGATACCTATAGAGCATCTGGAGCAGGAGGTCAGCATGTAAATAAAACAGAATCAGCTATTAGAATTACTCATGCACCAACTAATATTGTTGTAACTTGTCAAGATGAAAAATCTCAATATAAAAATAAAGAAAAAGCGATGAAAGTATTAAGGTCAAGAATATATGAGCTTAAACAAAAAGAACAACAATCAAAAATAGCAAATCAAAGAAAAACAATGGTTTCAACTGGAGATAGAAGCGCAAAAATACGAACATATAATTTTCCTCAAGGTAGGGTAACTGACCATAGAATTAATTTAACCTTATATAAATTAGAGGAAATATTAAACGGCGATTTATCTGAATTGCATCAATCTTTAAAAATTGAAGAAAGAAAACAACAACTATCAAGCGTTTAGTCAGGTGACAACTAATACAAAAAAATTAAATCAAAAAAAATGGACAATAATTGATTTAATAAATTGGTCAACTCAATATTTAACATCCAAAAATATATCAAATAGTCGAAAAGAAACAGAGTGGTTTTTATCGCATATTTTTAAATGTAACAGATTGGATTTATATTTACAATTTGATAAAATAGTAAATCCTGAAAAATTAAAACAATTTAAATTATTTTTAATTAGACGAATCAATAATGAACCGTTTCAATATATTATAAATAAAGCACCATTTTATGGAAGAGATTTTTATGTTGATAAAAATGTTCTTATTCCTAGGCCTGAGACAGAAACAATTATAGAAGTTTTAAAAAAAACTAATCAGAAATTTAATAATTTATTAGATATTGGAACTGGATCAGGTTGCATAGGAATTACCGTCATTTTAGAAAATATAGCAAGAAATGTTTTAGCAATAGATAATATAAAAGAATCCATTGATATAGCAAAAAAAAATGCAAATAATTTAAATTGTAAAAACATTGAGTTTATAGTTTTAGATATATTGCAAGATATACCAGCTAGTAAATTTGATATAGTAATTTCAAACCCACCATATATAGCTAAAGAAAAACTTAAAAGTTTAGATAAAAATGTAAAAGATTTTGAACCTTTAAATGCCTTAACAGATAATAGAGACGGGTTAAATTTTTATAAAAGATTTAATAAAATATTTGAATGTTTAATTAAAAAAAATGGTAAAATGATATTGGAAATTGCTGGAGAACAACAAGTATTAGATTTGAAAAACATATTTAAATCAACCAAATATCGTTTACATTTTCATAAAGATTTAAATAATGCAAAGAGAGTTCTTGAAATACAAAAAAATGATTAAAATTTGTTCATTAATAAAATTAATTAGACCCATAAATGTTTGTTTAGGTGCTTTATCTGTTTTAATCATACATTCATTTTCAATATTAAATTTAGTAACTATTTTAACAATAATAGTTGTTACAAGCTTTATATCGATCAGCAATATTATAAATGATTTATTTGATCAAAAAACAGATAAGATTAATAAAAAAGAAAAATTTTCTCAACTACCCTTATTATATGTATATTTTTTTTTAGTTATAATCTTAATTTTAGGTCTTTTTTCAGCTATTCAATTGAATGATTATTCAAAAATAATATCATTCATAATTTTACCATTTATTATAATATATACACCAATTTTTAAGGGAGTGCCATTATTAGGTAATTTTTTGGTTAGTATTTGTGTCGGCTTGGTTTTTATTTTTGCTGAAATAACAATGTATAATAGTATAAAATTTTCAATTTTTCCATTTATATTTTCGTTTATGATGTCTTTATCAAGAGAAATAACTAAAGATTTAGAAGATTTGGAAGGAGATAAACAAAATTTAATTCGAACTTTTCCTGTTATTTATGGTGAAAAACGAACTGTTATGCTAACAATTTGTATTATAATTTTATTGAACTTAATTGTCTTAATTCCATATTTATTAAATATTTATTATTTCAATTATTTAATAGCAGTGATTATTGGTGTAATTTTACCTAACGTTTATTGTATTAGTTATTTAATGAATAAAAAGAAAAAATATAATTATCAATTCATACAAAAAGTTCAAAAATTCACCACTGTTTGTGGTTTATTTATTATTTATTTAATGAAAAATTATTTTTAATGTCTACAGAATTCGTACATCTACATAATCATTCAGATTATTCTCTTTTAGATGCAGCACAATCTGTTGAAATGCTTTGTGATAGGGTATCTGAATTAAAAATGGATACAATTGCTTTAACTGAGCATGGAAATTTATTTTCAATGATTCCATTTTATAAAGAGGCAGTTAAAAAAGGAATCAAGCCTATAATTGGGTGTGAGTTATACATTGCTATGGGATCTCATACTAAAAAAGAGAGAATACCTGGAAAAGGTTTAGGATATCATCATTTAGTTCTATTGGTACAAAATGAAATAGGATATAAAAATTTGATGAAATTAGTATCAATAGGATATTTAAATGGATTTTATTATAAACCAAGAGTAGATAAAGAATTATTAAAAAAATATAATGAAGGATTAATTGCTACATCTGGATGTTTAAAGGGAGAAGTAAATGAACATGCATATTTAGGTGATTATGAAAAAGCAAAAAAAGCAGCGGTAGAATATAGTGAAA
>CAYTPF010000142.1:0-4433 GCA_964439775.1 uncultured bacterium
ACCCTCTTTACCTATGACACTAGCCAATTCTCCTCTAGTAGCTAATAATATTTTTTGCATTGTATCAAAATCATCTTCAGAATGTGCATAGGCTAGTCCAAAGGCTACATCTTCATCTGTATCACCATATATATGCGGAACGCCCCAAATATCTCTATATATTTTTACATTATAATTATATTTTTTTTGCTCAATAGATTTTTGGTTGTTAGAAAAAATTATTATAAAAATAAATAAAACAGTAGCTAATTGAATAAAATTATTTTTCATATTTTAATATTAAAAAATCCAAGTAAAACAACCATTAAGGCATACACTGCTGCAGTAATTAAAATTGACAAAATGATACTAGAATAAAAACCCATACCTTGTTTTAAAAATAATGGCAATATTAAAAATAAAATTAGTGATGGTATAACTAACCAAAAAATTCCAATTGAAAGATCACTTATTTTAGAAACATCTTTAGTATCAATATATAACCATATCATTCCTAAAATAGAAACTATTGGGATAGATGCAAACAATGCACCCATAATTGAACTTTTCTTTGAAACTTCAGAAATTAGGACAACCAATACTGATGTAATAACTAATTTTAATATATAGTAATAAATTTTTTACCTTTTGTAATAAATTGTAATTTATATTTTTTTTGAATGTTTATAATAAAATAAAAAAATAAATTAATGCTAATGAAAAAAACTGCTTTTATATATTTCAGCTTAATTTTATCTATTAATTCTTTACTAGCTAATACAATCACAGTATCAGGTGATGTAAAAGATAAAAACACTGGAGAACCAATTCCTTATGCTAATATAGTTCTAATTGATACTAATTTAGGTGCTTCAACTGATATTGATGGACACTTCATTATACCTAGAGTGCCAGTTAAAGATTATACTTTAAGAGTAATGGTTATTGGTTATAAAACCATAGATTACATTATTAAAGAATCAGTTGATAATATTAAACTTAATTTTGATTTGGAAAAATCAATTGTTTCTTTAGATGAAATAAATGTTTCTGCCGAGCGAACTCGTTTTGAAGAAAAAGTAGAAATTAGTACAATTAATTTGAGTAATCGTGATATCAGGCGTGTTCCAGCTTTTATTGAATCAGATGTTTTTAGAACATTGCAATTATTACCTAGTGTAACAGCTGCCAATGATTTTAATGCGGCATTAATTGTTAGAGGTGGAAGCCCTGATGAAAATATGATTCTTCTTGATGGTGCTGAAATATATAATCCTTATCATATAGGTGGTTTATTTTCAACATTCAACTCAAATATGATAGCAGATACAGAATTCATTGCTGGAGGATTTTCTGCTGAATACAGCGGAAGGTTATCTTCAGTTTTAAACATTACATCAAAGAATGGCGACTCAAAGAATGGAAGATTAAATTACAAATACAAAAAGTATTTTGATTTTAGCAAAGCAAATTGTGAAGTGAGTACATTATCATCAAAAATTCAAGCCGAGGGTGCTCTATATAAAGGTTCTTGGGTACTTTCTGCTAGGAGGACTTATTTTGATAAATTTGTTTCTCTATACTATAATCTTACAAACGAAACTGAACCCTTCAAATATTATTTTTGGGATATTCACTTTAAAGGGTTGATAAATTTAAATCAAAATAATCAACTTACTTACAGCCAATTTTCCGGTAAGGATGATCTATATCTTGATTTAGGTGGAGATGATTTTCCTGCTATAAATTTTGGATGGGATTGGGGTAATGCTACACAAGTTTTATCTTGGAAATATCTTCCAAATTCAAATTATTTTATTGAAACAAATTTTTCTAATACTCAATATACTTTTAATGTTGATTTTGCTGTGAATTTTGAAGTCGATTCAACTGAAGCTGAAGATGATGATTTTCAAGCTGACTTAGAATTTAATACTGATAATATTGTACAAGATTTATCTATAAAACAAACCTTAAACTATTTTGCTTCAGATATTTTTAAGGTAAAAATGGGCTGGGAATACAAAAACCTCAAATTGAAATATATAAGATCATTCGCTGGAGAAGAATTATTTAGATTACAATCTGATCCAATAATCAAAAGTATTTTTTATTCTAACATAATTAATCCTATTCCAACCTTGAGAATGAATACGGGTTTTCGTGTTACTGATTATAATAGATATAATGAAATTTTATTAGATCCTAGAATTGGAATAAAATATACCCCCATATCAGATCTTGCTTTAAAAGCTAGTTGGGGTAAATACTCTCAATTTTTATATACGATTAATGAAGAAGATGAACTACTTAGAATAGTTGATTTTTGGCAACCTATCCCCGATGGTCAAAAACCTCAAACTTCAGAACATTTTATTTTAGGTGCTGAATATTGGATATCAGAAGGTAATATTTTTTCTATAGAAACATATTACAAACCTTACTTAAATATTTATGATCTCAATCCAAAAGTAGAGCAAAATATACAAGAAACAATAGCATTATCCGGTAAAGGCGAGGCATATGGTCTAGAATTATTATATAGATTAAATATAGCTAAATTTTCTGGATGGATAAGCTATGCATACTCCAATATAACAAGAACAGTTGATTTGAATTCTGATGGAGTTATATGGGATGAAAAAGAGGTATACCCTGCAAAATATGATAAACCTCATAATTTTAGTTCTGTTATATCATATGAATTAAATCCTAAAGTAAAAATAGCGGTAAGTTGTGTTGCAAGTAGTGGTCAGACTTATACTCCTGTTATAGGTAAAGTGCATCAAGCTGGACAAGATTCTTATGGAAGTCTTGAAAAACCATATCAATACTTTGGTAATATTTTTGGTCAAAGAAATGGAAGTAGATATCCACCATACTTTAGATTTGACCTAAGTTTATCGAGAGAAAAAACATCTAAATGGTTTGGTTTTGATTATGTTCAAAAATTTCAAATTATAAATTTAACGAATCATTATAATGTATTATTATATAATTGGAATCATGAATCTTCTCCCTCTCAAGTTTCTGCATATAGTATGTTTCCAATATTTTTATCAATAGGATGGGAATTTAAACTATGATATCAATTAAAAAACATTATGTTTTAATTGTAACTATTCTATTCTTTAGTTGTGAAAAAGAATTAAATATTTCAGAATTTATTAATGATTATAATCTTTATACACCCGAACTAAGAATTGAGGCTCTGATACTTCCAAATGATACAACAGCCATAGTTAGAATAGATCGATCATTCCCAATAGATGAAGATAATTTATTTAATTGTATTGATGATGATAATGATTGGAATTATTATCATTGTGATGAAGATAATTTATCATTTGAATCGCTTGATGAATGCATATCAAATTGTGAAGATGATTGTATATCACACCTATATATTTGTAATATTAACGAAATATATGATTTTTCTAAAACATATTTAACAATAGATGATTGTAACTCAGATTGTGTAGATAATTATGAAGGAAAATGTATAACTGATGATCTTGGTGAAGATGGTGTTGAAACATTTAATTTTGCAGGCGAACCTGAACCAGATATTGGTGAAGGTGATGGCATACCAAGTTGTGGTGAAAATGATGTTGATGAAATGAATGAAACCTTACCTAATATTCATATTAAAGATGGTTGCAATGTAAGTATGACTAATCTAAATGAAAATGGCACTAAAACCGAATGTGACTTTGTTTATGACTCTTTAGGTGGATCATTCTATGGTGAAGAAAATAAATACGGTGGTTTTGAATCTACAGAATTAATCAATTATGGAGCATGGATACCTTCTAATGATTGTGATATTAATTTTAGGAATTTTAATACTGAGTATGAATTTATATGTGATTGTCAATCTAGTGAAGAATTTTCAAGTTATGGTATTATTACTGCAAAAGATACCCTTAGAGAGCCAGTCATATTTTATACATACGAAGAATGGGACGATATAAATAATAATGATATTTTTGATGGAGATGATACATATGATGATTGGAATCAAAATAATCAATTAGATACCTTAATATCTAGACTTGATTCTTGTTCAATAGAAATAAATACCCATAATTGTTTAGAATCAATTCATTCAATAGATACATTATATTTTAAAGAAGATTCAGATGCCTATATTTTATACGCTTCATTAGCAAGCTCTTCTTTGTACCAAGCTGTCCAATATATCTATGATAAAATTAATGATAGATGGGTATACTATCATGGTCATCGTGCTGGACCAATTAATCAATTAATTAATTTCCCAACAGGTGTAATTAATATTGGGGCAGAAACAGTAGTAACAGAGTCTTATGAAGAAGCTACATTTTTCAAATATGATATATTTACTTTTTCTACCGGCTATAGGAATTATTATCAATATTCTGATCTAACATTAGATGATCCTGTCAGAACAAATCTACGTGATCAATATGGCA
>CAYTPF010000143.1:0-4419 GCA_964439775.1 uncultured bacterium
CTTTTTCGATTCCCAAGTCTGAATGAATTGTGCTCGATTTGGCGCGTTCTAGATTATTGAATAGAGAATCAATCATGATATTGCCGACGAACTTGATTCTCTCCTCAGCAACGCCCTCTTTGCGTAGATTTTCATCACCGTCTGGAGATGGTGTAAGCAGTAAATCAGCGATTGCATCCGTGACCAAGCGATTGATTTCCTCTGGCATTTCTCGATCAAAGGAGCGTAGGCCCGCCTCTACATGTGCGCAGGGAATCCATTCTTTGGCGCAGACCATGGTGCATGCAACCGTGGAATTCACATCACCAACAACTACGACCATGCTCGGTTTGTGCTCATGGCAAACCTTCTCAAATTCAACCATGACCTTTGCAGTCTGTGTCGCATGAGAACCACTTCCAATCCCGAGATAGATGTCAGGTTGCGGCATCCCCAAATCATCGAAGAAGACTTTCGACATGTTCTCATCATAATGTTGTCCTGTGTGAAGAAGAATTTGTGAGATTCCTCGACGCTTCAATTCAGCATGAATCGGTGCGATTTTCATAAAATTCGGGCGGGCTCCAACAACGAGAATTACGGGTCCAGTCATTTCTTTTCCTCCAATAAGCGAGTGTAAACTTCAGTCACACGTGAGGAGATGACATCCCACGAATGTGTCTCACAAACCCATTCCCGGGCTTGTTGACCAATCTTCTCTCGAAGTTCTGAATCTGTGATTGCTTCTTTCAACTTCTCAGCCAGATGGTCGGGGTCGTCTTTGCGATGTAACAAACCTGTCTTGCCATCATCAACAATCTCTGCTAGAGCTGCAACATCTGATGTGATGAGTACCTTACCAGTTCCCATCGCTTCAAATGGTTTCAGTGGTGAGACCAGTTCGCAAACACGTAGACCCAAGCGAGGTAGCGGGACGATGTCAATCAACGAATAATATCGTTCAACTTCATCGTAAGATACACGGCCTGTGAATGTGACAATATCGTCAATGGCGAGGAAGCGGGACATGCGCCTCAATTTTTCATGAACTGAGCCGTCGCCAACAAGCATCAATCGGAATATGTCTCCTAACTCGTTCTTGAGTTGAGCCGCGGCTTCGAGAAGTAATTCCAAACCTTCGTATTCGACAAAGGAACCGATGTATCCAATCACCACTTTGTCCTGATACCCTAACTCTGCTTCAAGTTCCTTGTCTCGATCTGAAATATCGAAACGTTCAGGGTCAACAGCGTTGGGAAGGACGCTGACCTTTTCTGCTTCAATCCCTTCTTCAATCAAGATTTCTCGAAGGGCGTTGGTGATTGTAAATATGTGATCTGAATTTCGTGCGGCTTCAATCTCAAGGCGTTCGGATAGAGTGTAGTGGTCTGAAGATTCATATCCTGTCCTCTTGGTTGCTTGGGTCAAATGCCAGAATCCCCGGATTTCATACACTGAAGGGATGCCCAGGCGTTTGGCCGCTTCGGCTCCGGCCAATCCGACAACAAAGTTTGATGCGGAATGAAGAATCTGTGGTTTCGATTCTGATGCCTGTCGCATCAATGTACGAACTGCCGCAGCTTGATACTCTTCCAA
Organism: uncultured bacterium; assembly: GCA_964439775.1. Classification (GTDB taxonomy): domain Bacteria; phylum Fidelibacterota; class Marinisomatia; order SCGC-AAA003-L08. The sequence goes on from CAYTPF010000143.1 coordinate 1,576, forward strand.
TTTACTAAAATTGAATACCTCTGAATAATTGATGAGTTCGGATTTGGAGGAAGAGTCAGGATGGAATCGATAGGGAGTTCCTTCGACTTCTTCATTTGCAAGAACCTCTCCACCCTTGAAATCTGAACGATCCAATGGATAACCGTGCCGAAGGTGGACTGTTGCGTCCCAACCTGACTTGCGAATTGCTGTGACCAAGCCATGGGTTCGAATCGAATATCCAGATGTAGAGTGGGGCATGCTTTGTGCTGCATGATACAGGATGTTCTTCGCTTCGGATTGTGTGAATTTCTTTGATGGATAATTGACGGTCAAACCAGCTTCCATTAGGCGAGATGCTGTGCTGAATCTAGCTGTTTGTTCGGAGCGCCAATCATCCCTAGGCACCCGCTTGAGCAACTCCATTGGACGAGTGAAGTTGCCATTTCTACCATGCATTTGGATTAGGGTTCTGTATGCACGTGCATCATCAATTTGATCGGCCCACTCTTCACCAAACTGTATGGCTGTACTCGGTTCTCTTTGAGACAGTGCCCGAATGGCGCCCACGAATACGTTACGAATTGACGGTTGATATTCCCCCACTCTCATCATGTGATTCATGACTCGATTAAGAGCGTCTTGTAAGTCATCATCTGATACCCCAAATGAACTATCCAAAATCAAATCTCTGGTAGCATTGACTGAAAGGCTGTGACGACGAACTGCAAGGAGTATTTCTTCCACAATCAAATCAGGTTTCTGCTGAGTGCCACTTTCTGGTAGAAGTTCAGGCGTGATGAGTAGGCTTGAAGGAAATAGTTCGGAAGTCTCGTCTGATTCTTCTTCCTCGACGAAATGGTGGATTCTTATTCTTCTTCGAAAGAACAGTTTCTGGGCTTTTCGAAGAGGCCAAGTCAGAAATCGACCCAGGCGATAACTTACGGAATTTGAAATTTCATCGAGTTCATCCATGGCGGATTTTTCTCTTGCTGAAAGTGTGGCGACCCATCTGCGCTGTCGCTCAAATTCACTTCGCAAGTATTCAATTTGTGCTATACTGAATTCCAGCGTTTCGCCATCACCGCCGACTGATTCCAATAAATCGGGAACGATGGCTTCTTCCAACTCAGTCGCCTTCCTTTACTGATTGATATTGTTCAATGGCCGCTTCTTTGTCTCCATCAGTTCGAAATTTGCCATCCTTCAAGAAGAATATTCGATCACATAAATCGCGTAATAGATTTGCTGAGTGTGACACGATGACGACCGTTGCATCACCACGAACCATCTCTTCTATTCTAGCTCTAGAGCGTTTTCTGAAATCGTGATCGCCCACGCTCATGACTTCATCTAGGAGCAAAATGTTGGGCTCCATATGCGAAACTATTGAGAATCCCAATCTCGCTCGCATCCCCGAAGAATACGTTCGGAGTGGTTCGTCAATGAATTTCTCAATACCTGAGAAATCGATTACAGAGGGTGTCATGTCGAGCATCTCTTGCTGATTAAATCCGAAGATACTGCCCATCAGCATGATGTTTTCTCGACCAGTGAGCTCACGATTGAATCCAGTCCCAACACCTGCAAGTAATGTGATTCGGCCACGTGTACGTACCGTGCCCTCATCGGGAGCATAAATCCCTGCAATCACTCGAAGCAGTGTACTTTTGCCGGAACCGTTTGGGCCCATGATTCCGACTACTTCGCCACGGTTCACCTTCAAATCCAATCGATTTACAGCACGGTGCCAAGCGGTTGAGTCTGGACTTTTTCGGAACCTTCCGGTTAGAACTTCACGAAGCAAGCCTGCACCGGATTTGTGTTTAGGATAGTCTAGACTGACTCCTTCCAATTCAATGGCTGTGTCACTCATATGTTCTTCACCGCCTTACGTTCTTTCCGCATGAAATACATTGAGCCCAATAAGAAAATCAGAACTGTGGATGAGATTGTAACAGCCAGATGTTCATTGCTGATTCCCAATGGTTCGCCTGTAAAGGCACAGCGCATCATCGTCAGGTATGTTGCCATTGGATTGACATAGAGGTAAATATCGCTGTATTCAGCGGGGATTCTGCTTTGTGTGATCATGTCCAAATTGTAAAACACTGGAGTCAGATAAAATCCAATTCTTAGTGCGACTGTCACAATATGTTCCATGTCCCGAACACGGGTTTGAATGATGCTGGTGAAGGAGGCCAATCCAAGGCCAAGCATTCCAATGAGTAATACTGCGACTGGGAAATAGAGTATTTGCATTGTTGGGGCCAAATTATAATGATACAACAATGGAATCAACACGATCATACTCAGCAACATTTGCACCAGTTGAAATCCGGCACCTGAGAAGAGGAAAATTTCTCGAGGAAAGTAGATTCTTTGAATCAAACCTGCGTTGCGTTGTAACGATGTTGTACCTCTGGAAAAAGTTCTGGAGAAAAATGTCCAAGCAAGAATTCCGATGAGGATGTTGAATGGGCGATATGGATCTGTACTGTCTGAAAGAATTGCGAACAAGATGTAGAATGTGACAGTGAGTGCCAGCGGTTCCGCAATTGACCAACCCCATCCGATAATGGATCCATGATATCGTGTTTTCAAGTCACGAGAAATGAAGTGTCGGAGTAGATGACGATATTCTCGTAGATTTTGGAACATTTTGAATGGAGCAGAGAGAGTTGGTGTTTCAGCGTGCAACTCTAGCACACTGTCCTCATCTCGGCCCATACGAGCCCACGGCGCATCAACGACTCTTCAATACAACCGGTCTCCATGAGGTCCAACTGCCCATTCTCTGAGACGGCCCTACGGGCCGAAAACAATGATTTCTTCATCGGGCAGACTGATAACGGGGAGTTGGGT
>CAYTPF010000144.1:0-4405 GCA_964439775.1 uncultured bacterium
AATATGCAGATTCTTTATTTAACCATTTTGGTTTTGACTCGGTAACTTTGTCGCCTTACATGGGTATTGATTCAATAGCTCCTTTTATTGAAGATAGAACTAAAGGTTCTTTTGTTTTATGTTTAACATCAAATAAGGGTGCATTAGATTTTCAATACAATAAATATAAAAATGAGCCATTATTTATTTCAGTAGCCAAATTTTGTAAAAAATTAAATATTAAAAACAATTTAGGTATAGTAGTTGGAGGAACAAAACCTCAAAGTATGGAAATAATTTCTGAAAATAGTTCAGGATTGATTTGGCTCATTCCTGGAATTGGAGCTCAAGGTGGAGATTTGGAATCATCAATAAAAATAAGCAATAAAAACGGATTAGGTATTATAAATGTAAGTAGGGGGATCTTATATTCTGGAGATGGATCTATTGATTCCATTTATAATGCTACAAAAAAATATACTAATGAAATAAGGAAGTTTATATGAACGATCAGGAAATGATAAAAGTCTTAAAGGATTCAGGAGCAATGTTAGATGGACATTTTTTGTTAACTTCTGGTAGACATAGTAATGTTTATATTGAAAAGTTTAGATTACTAGAAAATCCAATTTATTTAGATATGATTTGTAAAGAATTTTCTACTTATTTAAAAAATAAAAAAATTGATGTCATATTAGGTGCAGCAATTGGAGGGATTTTAATAGCAGGTGGTGTAGGTAGATATTTAAATAAAAAGAATTTTTTTACTGAAAGAGTAAATGGAAAAATGGAACTTAAAAGAGGTTTTGTCATTAGACCTAATGATAACGTTGTAATTGTTGAAGATATCGTTACAACAGGTAGCTCAGTTTTTGAGATGATTCAAGTTGTTGAAAATAGTCAAGCAAATGTGATTAATATTGCGTGTTTAGTAGATAGGAGTAAAAATGGAATTGATTTTAATGTTCCCAAGACTGTTTTGCTTAGGCTGCCTAGCGAAGATTGGGTACCTGATAATTGTCCAAAATGCTTGAAAGGAGATTCATTAACATCAAGAGGGAGAACTGGTAAATAATGAAAGATTTAAAAACAAATATTTTTGCGGCATTGTTGTTATTAATAATAGTGTCATTAATTTATATTAATAACAATGATCAATCTAATGATAATAAAATTGTCGATTCGCATAGCTCAAAATCAAATAATTTAGATTTTAAAAAGGTTAAAGATGCAAAAAAGGAAAGTTTAGATAAAACTACTAATAAATTAGATTTTAAAAAGGAAAAACAATTAGATACAATAGATCAAAAAAAAACACAAAGGAATGTTAAACCACAAACTAAGAAAGAAGACAGAAAAGTTGAAAAACAAGCATTGAATAAACCAATTCCAATTGATCAATTAAAGCAAAATTTTAGTAATAATAAGGATAAGTTTAAATTTGCTAAAGATAATAAAATTAATTATATACATAATACAAAAACCGATCCATTTTCTAAAGCATTAATTCCTCAAGAGATAGATAAAATTAAAAAAGATGCAAAAGAATTTGAACCATCTCCAGTTTTGTCTGATGACATAGTAACTATTAAAACTAATAAAGGTACAATGAAACTAAAATTATTTTTAGATGTAGCACCAAATCATTGTTATAATTTTAAAAAATTAGCTAATAGTGGATATTATGATGGTACAACATTTCATAGAATTATACCAAATTTCATGATACAAGGAGGAGATATATTATCTAGAGATGGAAGTAAAAAAAATGATGGTCAAGGTGGACCGGGTTGGACAGTGGATGCTGAATTTAATGATGTAAAACATAAAAGAGGTATCCTTTCAATGGCTCGATCTTCAGATCCAAATTCAGCAGGAAGCCAATTTTTTATTTGTCATGCTGATGCTCCTCATTTAGATGGAAAATATACAGCTTTTGGTGAGGTTATTGAAAATCTAGATGTTATAGATAAAATTGTGAATGCACCTACGGAATATAGTGAAACAAAGAAACAATGTTCAAATTCTATACCTAAGACAGAAGACAAAAATGATTGGGTCGAATTATTAGATCCTAAAACAAGAAAAAAATTATATGCTAAAGTACCTAAATCAATGAGTAAAGCATCTTTTAAATATGAAATGAATTCTAAGCTTAGAAATAATAATCCAATGTATGATGTTCGTATCCTGAGTATTAGAATAGATTAAGATATTTTTATGAATTCATCATTTAAAATAGGTCTTGCACTTAGTGATGGTGGAGCTAGAGGATTATCCCATATTGGTGTATTAGATTCTTTAAAAGAAAAAATCTCATTTGATCATATAGCAGGAACTTCCATAGGAGCAGTTATAGGTGCAATGTATTGCGCGACTGCTGATACTGATTGGATCTATAATAGATTTAAGCTTTTTTTTAAAACGGAGCAATATAATTCTATTGGTTTAGATAGATTGAATATTGAAGATATTGATGAATCAACATTTTGGCATGATATTGGTAAATATGTAAAAGAAAAGTTGATTATAAATCTTGCTATTGATAGGAAAGGTATTTTAAAACCATCTCGCTTAAAGGATGCACTCAAATTTTTAATTCCTGTTAAAAATTTTAAAGATTTAAAAATTCCATTTTCTTGTGTGGCTGTTGACTTAAATTCCGGTAAAGACATTATTTATGAAAGTGGAGATCTTATTGAAGCAGTGCTTGCATCTGCAGCAATTCCTGGATATATTCAACCTATAGAAAAAAATAAAATGTTATTGGTTGATGGAGGTGTTTCAATGCCTATCCCTGTAGATATACTTTATAATCATCAGATGGATTTTATAATAGCTGTCGATGCTGGTATAACTAATTTTAAACCAATTCATAATTTAAATTTATTGAAGATTTTAGCAAGAGCAGAGCAAATATCAACAAAGAAATTAAGTTTATTTAAATCTACTAAAGCTGATATTACAATTAGACCTAATACAATGAATTTATTTTGGTCAGAATTTGATAAGATTGATGATCTTTTTAAAAATGGTAAAAAAGCTGGAAAAGAATCTTTAGAACAAATTAAAAATGCTATTAGTAAAAAATAGAATTTATTATATATACTTATATAGGATAAATTAACATACTATAATTATGGATAAATTAAATAAAATAAAAAATCTTTTCTTTACAATTGTATTATTGCAGTTTCATCTTTTGTTTGCAATTGAAGACCCATTAGATTTTAAATATACAATAGATAGATCAGTCTATAGAGCTGGAGAAAAAGTCACATTATCTTTAGATATAAATATAGATCCTGGATGGAATATTTATGCTACAAATCCAGAGGAAAGTTTAAGGCCAACAGAAATAGAGTATGAAGATACAACCCTCTTTGATATAAGAGGTATTTTTAAAGAGCCTAAAAAAGTTTATAAATATGATAAGAATTTTGAGATGCAAGTTGGTCTACACTATAATCAGTTCAAAATTCAGCAAGACTTATTAATATCTAAATCTTTATCACCAGGCGAATATCCAGTTAATGCCACTTTAAGTTATCTGGTATGTGATTCAACTAAATGTATTCCTAAATGGGATGATTTTACTTTTAATTTGAAAATTGAACCAGGAGAATCAAGACAAGAGTTTAAAGGCAACATTGATTTAGAATATCCAAAATATAATTCTGAAGTAAATAAAATGATGACAGATGATGCAGATTTTAATAAAGCTCTGCAAGGCGGTTTGTTTTCATTCATACTTTTTGCTATGGGAATGGGATTCTTAGCACTCTTAACTCCCTGTGTTTTCCCTATGATTCCTATTACGGTATCATTCTTTACAAAACATGGAGAAGATAATGATTCAAACCCAATTTTTGCTGCCTTAATATATACTCTTGGTATTATTGTAATTTTTACTTCATTGGGATTATTGCTAGCATTTACATTAGGTGCTACAGGAGCAAATCAGATAGCTTCAAGTCCTATTATTAATTTATTTATTGCTGCTCTATTTATCTATTTTGCATTCAGTTTATTTGGACAATATGAAATAAGATTACCAAACGCATTGCAACAATTTAGTTTGAAGCAAGAAAACCAAGGTGGAATTATTGGAATATTGTTTATGGCATTAACATTTACGTTAACTTCATTTACATGTACTGTCCAATTCGTTGGCTTACTTCTTGTTGCAGCAAGTCAAGGTGAAACTTTTTGGCCTATTGTAGGAATGCTTGCTTTCTCATTTACATTTGCTCTACCATTTTTCTTTTTAGCTTTATTTCCTCAATATTTAGCTAAAATTCCTAAGAGTGGTGGTTGGTTGAATTCTGTTAAGGTTACTATGGGATTTTTAGAATTAGGTGCAGCAATGAAGTTTTTAAGTAATGCTGACCTTGTCCTTGGATGGGGAGTATTTACTTATCACACT
>CAYTPF010000145.1:0-4401 GCA_964439775.1 uncultured bacterium
TATTATAGATAATAAACCAATTATCACAATTATATATCCACCAACAGTAACTAAATACAATCCAAAACACATTGATAATCCAAAACTTAAAATCATACCAGATTTTAACTTTTCTAAAGATATAAGACCTGATTGTGCAGCTCTAATTGGACCTAATCTTTTATTTGTATCAGCTCCATTTATAAAATCAGATAAATCATTAGATAAATTTGTTCCTATTTGAATTAATATAGATGAAATTAAGATTGATATGAAAATTGTCCATTGTATTATCTGATTATTATCTAACGCTAATGCTGTTCCAACTAAAACAGGTGAAATTGCTGCTGGAATAGTTTTTAACCTAAATGCCAATAACCATGGAACTATAATTTTCAACATTTAAGGATATCTTTTAAACTTTTTGAAATTTGGTTTTCTTTTTTCTTTAAATGCATCTCTACCTTCTTGAGCTTCTTCAGTCATGTAAAATAACATAGTAGCATCACCTGCTAATTGTTGTAAGCCAGCTTGACCATCACAATCAGCATTTAAAGATGCTTTTAATAATCTAAGTGCCATTGGAGACTTTTCTAAAATTTTTCTACACCAATTTATAGTTTCAATTTCTAATTCAGCAACTGGAACAACTGCATTCACTAAACCCCATTCTAATGCTTCTTGGGCATTATAAAACTTACACAAATACCACATTTCTCTCGCTCTTTTCTGACCTATAATTCTTGCCATATAAGATGCTCCCCATCCACCATCAAATGAACCAACATTTGGTCCAGTTTGACCAAATTTTGCATTTTCTGCCGCAATTGTTAAATCACAAATCATATGAAGTACATGACCACCTCCAACAGCATAACCTGCGACTGATGCAATAACAGGTTTAGGCATTGTTCTAATTTGTTTTTGTAAATCTAAAACATTCAATCTAGGAACTCCATCATTACCAACATAGCCTGCATTCCCTCGTATTTTTTGGTCTCCACCAGAACAAAAAGCTTTTTCACCTTCACCTGTAAAAACAATAACGCCACAATCATTATCTTCTCTAGCTTTTTCAAATGCTTCTTTAAGTTCTTTTATAGTTTTCGGTCTAAAAGCATTACGTACCTCAGGACGATTAATTGTAATACGAATAATCCCAGTAGCATCATTAGAACCTTTTTCATATTTAATATCAGTATAATTTTCAGCTATATCCCAAACTATATTCATTTTTCTCCTTATTAAATGCTAATAAAAACTGCTATAAAATTTACTAATTTCTGATTCGATAAAAATTCTTTTATTTCAATTAAATTGTAATTTTATTAATCATATTACTAATTTCTTTAAAATAGATAAAAAATTTAATAAATTTAAACAAAATGAAATACTTGATAACCATATTAATCTTTTTCTCTAAAATATTTAGTCATGAATGCAATATTATTGATCCATTGAATTATGGTGATTGTGAAATGATATTAGGCTGGTCATGGACTCAAGATGGTTGCAATCAAATTTCAGGTTGTTCAACCATTAATAATGATGGCATTGATGATAGTGATTTATTTTACGATAGTGAATATTATTGTATTCAAGAGTGTACAATTCACAATAGTAATTATGGTGATATGAATGATGATAATAACATTGATGTTGTTGATATAGTTATCATAGTGAATATTATTTTAGATAACACAGAAATTAATGATCATTTTCAATGGGCAGGTGATTTGAATTTTGATGATATAATAGATATTTTAGATATAATTATTACAATAGATCTAATATTGGATAATGAATATGAAAATATGAATACATGGGAAATCATTCAAAATGAGATATTAGATCCAAACTGTATATCTTGTCATAATGTAGGGCATTTTTATGCAGAACAATCAGGATTAATTTTAACCTCAGATGTAGCTTATCAAAGCTTAATAAATACTCCTCCAGTAAATTCCTCAGCTTATGATGATGGATTAGTTTTGGTAAGTAATGAAGGTGGATTATTAGGCCTACAACTTAGTTATTTATGGGAAAAACTAGATATATGGAATCAAGAACATTATTTTGCAGAACATCCTAATTATGGGTCAATTATGCCAATGGGTGGTCCATATCTAACAAGAGGTCAATTAGATTTTATTGAACAATGGATTTTTGCAGGTGCTCCTAATACAGGTGTAGTTGCTGATGTTGTATTATTAAATAATGACAATGTATGGTCAGAGCCAGAATTTGAACCTCTAGATCCTCCAGAAAATGGTATTCAAATTCATCTTGAACCTTTTAACATATGGGAAAATAATGAAAGAGAAATTTTTTATTATACTCCATTAGATACAAATGAAGATCTATTTATTAAACAAATTGAAATTTCTATGGCTCCCGGTTCACACCATTTCATTTTATATACATTTGAAAATATACCTAATGCATTTGTTCCTAACCCTTACCAAATACGTGATTTACATTATGAAAATGGTGATTATAATGCTTCACAATTTTATGTTATGAATTATCATCAATTTATTGCAGGAACACAAATCCCTTATACAAATTATTCAATGCCAGAGGGTGTAGCTTTAAGAATGTCAAATCAATATGGGTTTGATATTAATTCTCACTATTTAAACTATAGTGATTCGCTACATTATGGAGAAGTATATGCCAATATACATTTAGTTGATCCATCTGAAGTAGAACACATAGCACACATATTACAATTAAGCAATCAAGATTTTATTTTGCCTGCAGGTGAAGAGACCACAATTGAATCTACATATATGTTTACTCCTGGATGGGGCGATATCCCAAATAACACTGAATCAATTAGTATATTTCAATTATTTTCTCATGCTCATGAATTAATGACTAGATTTGATGTTGAATTAGTTGGAGGAAATAATGATGGAGAACTTATATATACTGCATTGGATTGGGAACATCCACCAATCCTTCAACTAGATCCACCACTTATTATTTCTGATGGGCAAGGTCTTAAATTAAAAGTTACATACAATAATTGGAGAAATGAGGATGTAGAATTTGGATTTTTTAGTACTGATGAAATGATGATCTTATTTGGACATTTTTATGCAAATTAATGAAACATTAAATCATTTAAAACATTTCAGTTTATATGATATAGAATTAAAGAATGAAAGGATTAACAAATGAAATTTTTAAATAATATTTTTATTTTATCAATAGTTCTCTTTGCTGTTGGATGTAATAGTTTTATTTTGAAAGATGATAAAAACATAGAACTATATGATGATGAATTAATTAAGGAAATTCAAAATACTACAAATAAAACTGAAATAGGTTATAATGACTTGCCAATAAATATTATATCAACTTTAGAAAATTCATATAACAATAAATTATTTTTAAGTGAATTAAAAGCATTCGAATTAGGATATGAACTAACTTATACAGATGTAGATACAGATGAAGATTTTTTTAAAAAACTATATTTTAATATTGAAGGTCGAAAATTAACATCTAAAAAAGATTATAATAAAAGAGATAAAACATGTTTTGAATTAGAATATCCTATAATATTTATAATGCCAGATGAATCTAATATTACCATTTCTAATAATGACGATTGGGGAGAATTAAAAAATTGGTATAATATAAATGAGGATATAGAACAAAGACCAGGTCTACAATATCCAGTTAATATTATTTATGAAAATGGTAATATAGAAACTATAAATAATGAAGAAGAAATGATAGAAGTAAAAAATAGCTGTATAGATTGCATGGAATTAGTATACCCCGTCACTTTTATATTACCAGATGAAACTACAATTACTGTAGATAATAATAGTGAAGATAGTTGGGAAGAATTAAAAAATTGGTATAATGAAAATCCAAATATAGAGTTTGACTGGAACTTGCAATATCCAGTTAATATTCAATTAGAGGATGGTACAATAACTACTGCTAATAATTTATCTGATATTGAACTTGCTAAACAAAATTGTGAATAGTTTAATATGTTTATATAAAATATATTTATTATTATTTTTATTATCATTTTCATTTTCAGCATTAACAAAGCCTCAAAATGGTGAATTAATAAATTATATTCATATATACTTTGAATGGGATCAAGTACCAAGTGCAATTAGTTATAATGTTCAAGCTTCAAATCAACAATCATTTAATAATCTAATTCTTAACATTGAAGAAAATTCTACAGCATACATTGATAAAGATAATTTCAATTGGAATAATAATTATTTTTGGAGAGTAAGACCTATTTATAATGATGGGCAATTTGGTAATTGGATTAGTACATCCTCTTTCCAAATTGGAAGTACAATACTTCCAAATTTAGATGTATATATATATAACGATGAATTAATCCAAGATGGACTAAATATGTATAGTCAATTTTCTCCT
>CAYTPF010000146.1:0-4382 GCA_964439775.1 uncultured bacterium
TATTATCTAGTTTATCTTATAGTATTTTTAATATTGGATATTTCGATTCTTTGGGTGCTATGCTCATAGCATATTTATCATTTAAAGAAGGTAGAGAAGCTTATATGAAATCTAAAAATCAAAAAGCTTGTTGCTAAAAAAACAAATTAATAAAAGAGAGGAAAGTATGAAAAAAATGTTACAAATAAAATCATTGTTATTTATTATAATGATTAGTTTTAGTTTTAATCAAAGTACATGGATTGCAGGTACAGTAGGTATGTATGAAAATCCAGATTGTAGTGGAGAATTACAAGTATTTCCAAGTGAATTCTATAGTTGTATGTTTCAATTTACATTGAATGAAGATGGAACAGGTACACAAAGCAATTGTGATAGTACTACAGTATCTGTAGATAGTTATTTAACATGGGCAATTGGTGATACTGGGTCTTTATATATTACAGATAGTGTTTGTGAAGGTGATGATGGATGTAATGAGTTTATGACAGAAGAAGAGTGTCCAGAATCTTGTTATTGGGATGTAGAAGAAATAGTGATGGAAGAAACAGGAGATGGTAATTATTCAACTCTCTATCTTGAAGAAGAAGGGTGTGAGAATGAAAACTTCCAAACAGTAGAAGATTGTGAAGCTAATGGACATGACTGGCATTATGCCTCATGTATGTATTTTGAAATAACAGAGGGTGTATTGGATTGTATGAACTGTGATGAAATGGATGAAGATTGTTTTTCAGATGATGATTGTGAAGATTGGGAAATTTGTGAAGATGGTGAATGTGTTGATAATGAAGATGTAGGGGATGAAAATTGTTTCTGTGATGATGGTATGGGAGGCTCAATTGATGATGCACAAAACCAAGAAGATTGTGATCTTGCTGGTGGTACATGGGAATGTTCAGAGGGTGCACCAGATTGTATATATGATTGTCCTGATTTTGCTTTGGTAGATGGTGATACTGAATTATCGTCAAATGAGAGTTGTACAATTATTGCAGGTTGGAATGGAGATTCTTGTTTAGATGACTGTGATGAATCAGATTTAGAAGGTATAAATCCATTTATTGATATGTGTACTGAATGTGTTGCAAATAATAATTGTGATGAAATTTTTGGTGATTCAGATTGTGAATCAGATGATGATTGTGGAGCTTGGGAAGTTTGTGAAGATGGTGAATGTGTTTATAGTGGTGATACAGATTGTTATGCTTTAACATTAGTTCCTGATGTTAGTTCACCAGAAGAATGTGAGCAATATAGTATAGATAGTGGAGAGAATAGTATTTATGCTGGATGTTGGGAACATGCAGAATATTATTGTGTTGAACCTGGATGTTATATTAATTCTACTAATCCTGATGCAGATGTTGTATATGAATGGCAGGATTATGATGGAGAATGCATTTCTAACGATTCAGATTGTGAATCGGATGATGACTGTGAAGATGGAAAAATTTGTGATAGTGGCGAATGTGTAGATGAAATGCCTGAATGTTTTAATGATTGTGCATTTAATGATTTTGATGATGAAAGTGCTGATGGTTTATGTGGTTGGATTGTTGCTTTTGATGCTACATGTTATCAGGATTGTGATATGAATGATCCTGAGATTCAATTCTCTATTATGATGATAGAGATGATAGTTTCTGAAAATTTCACAGAATGTGAAGCTTGTTTATCTGATGAAAATTATGATTGTGAAGACGCTTTAAGTCAAGGTGGAGAAGTTTATTGTGATGGCTCAGATGAATCAAATGGTGAGGGTTGGTATTGTTGTGATTGTAACTGTGAAGATTTTAGTGCTGCTGAATGTTTAGAAAGTGAATATAATGATGGAAGTTGTAGCTTAGATTGCTCAGATGATGATGATGATGATGGACCACCAGATTGTGTATATGATTGTCCTGATTTTGATCAAGTAGCTGGTGATAATGATCTTTCATCGGATGAGGCTTGTACAATTATATCAGGTTGGAATGGCGATGCTTGTTTAGATGACTGTGATGAATCAGCTTTAGAAGGTATAAATCCATTTATTGATATGTGTACTGAATGCTTAGCTAATGATAATTGTGATGAGATGTTTGATGGTGGCTGTGAAGAAAATGATGAATGTTCAGATGGTCAAATTTGTTATGATGGTGACTGTATAGGTGATCCTGGGTGTTCAGATTGTATGGATTACTGTACAACATATGTAATGGATAATTATGGTTATACATATGATGAAGCATTTGATTGGTGTTTTACTACTTCTGAAGCCGGTAATGGTTGTTGGGATTCTTGTGCTAATGATTCTGATGAATGTGAGTCTGATGATGATTGTGAAGATTGGGAATATTGTTATTTAGGTTCTTGTATTATGGATGATGATACGGATTCAGAGGTTTGGGTTTTAACAGATTATGTAATGTACCCCGGAGGTGATTGTTCTGCTGAAGATGGAGTTACTGGAATGTGTAATACAGATGAATCAGTTTATAGCCAAGAAGAATGCCCTGAGGGGATCTGTATGGATGGTTCTGGAAGTGATGAAGATAATTGTCCTGAGGGTATGTGGGCTTTAGGAATGTGTATGGATATGTCTGGTAGTGATGAAGAAAATTGCCCAGAAGGAGAATGGTATTCATATGGATGGAATGAATTTACTGAAATGCTTCCACCAATTATAATAACATTATATGAAGATGGAACTTGTACACTTACTCATGAAGATGGGTTATCTGAAGGAACATTTAATATTAATTATATTGATAATACGATAACCATGGTATTTGAAGATGAGACTTTAGTTGCTCAGCTAAATCCAGATTATAATACGCTTATTATAGAAGATTACTCAGATTATTGTTCTTCTGAAGATATTAATGATGAAGAATATGATAATCAATCAGAATGTGAAGCGAATGGATATGAATGGATTGTAGAAGAATGCTATTCAATGACATTTGAAGAAAGTGGAGATGATAATATGAGTGGACCACCTGAATGTGCATTAGATTGTATTGGTGTTGAAGATGTGGACCCTGATGATATTGTAGCATTTTGTGAATGGGCTCTAGCTTTAGATGGAAGTTGTTTTGAGGATTGTGAAGGTGAAGATGCAATAGAAATAAATGAAATGTTAACAGCTTGTGAAAACTTAGAGATTGAGATAGCTCTTCCTATTCAACATACATTGTTAACACCTTATCCTAATCCATTTAATCCTGCTACAACAATTTCTTTTGAATTAACAAAGCCTGATTTTGTTAAAATTGATATCTATGATATTAATGGTAGAATCGTTGAAAGCTTAGTTGATGAAATGAGGTACGCAGGAATTCATAATGTTGTTTGGAATGCAACTAATTATCCTAGTGGTATATATTTTGTTAAAATGAATAGTAGTAATTATTATGCTACCGAAAAAGTTATTTTAATAAAATAGATTAATTATAATAGTAGAAAAAGCCCCTTTTAAAAGGGGCTTTTTCTATATAAGGATAATATTATGTTTGCTGAGCTTTCTATAGATAGTAAATTTTTTTACCATAATGTACTTTCAATTATTATGGTCTTTATTTGGATTTATTTTGGATATAAAGGATATAAGCTAAGAAATACTAAAACACTTCAAAGCCTTTCAAAGTGGATTATTGTATTTTGTATAGTCCAAGAAATTTTAGATTTTTCTAATCGTATTTTTTTAGATCCATCATATACATTTTCAATTCAACGTGATCTGCCATTTTTACAATTTTGTCAAGTTAGTTTTTATTTTTCATTAGCATGTATTTATCTAAGTAGATATAAAAAAAATAAATTAAATCAATTTTTATTTGATTGTTCATTTTTATTAGGTTTATCCGGTGCTTTTCAAGCAATCATAACACCTGAATTTTCTGATTTGAATATTAATAATTTTATAGGTGTTGTTTGTATTCAACTTCAACATTCATTGATCATATTAAATATAATTTGGCTTATGTGTGGATATAATTATCGATTAACTTTTAGAGGTTTATGCTATACATATCTTTTTATTAATATTATTGCTCCTATTGCATTATTAATTAATTTTATTTTAGGAACCAATTCAAATGGAGAAATAGCAAACTATTTCTATGTTAATCAATTGCCTCCAGTAGATAATTTTTTCTTGAATTTTGTGTCTCAATATCCATCTCCTGATTACATATTATATATTCAACCAGTATTTATAATATATTTTTTGATTCTGTATTTGCCATTTTTAGTAATCAATAAATTCAAATAATGTGAAACTTTTATAAATTTTATGTTTATAATAAATAGTAAAGCATTGTTAATCTCCTCCAAATAATAATGCTAAAGGCCCCGAATGGGGCCTTTTTTTCAATAAATTATAGAAAAACTATTTA
>CAYTPF010000147.1:0-4359 GCA_964439775.1 uncultured bacterium
TTATTTTCAAATAAAAACTAAACTATTAAAGCAAGATGAAGATTTTTTTTATAATAATATTAGGACTGTGCAGCGATATATATGCTGACCTGGTTTATCCTGAAAATGGGGTGGAATTGAATTATACCCATATTCCATTTGAATGGGAGCAGGTGTCAGAGGCTAAATATTATCAATTGCAGATAGCAACTGATATCAGTTTTAATGATATTATTTATGATATTGAAGATCAATCCCTTATTCATATATTAAAAGAAGGGATTGATTGGGAGCATGATTATTTTTGGAGGGTTAGAGGAATAAAATCTGATGGAGTATTATCGGATTGGACGGATACATATTCTTTTTCAATAGGAAGCTATGATGATATCATCTCATTAAATACAACAGTTTTAGATGAGAGTAGTTATTATCCAGGGTACAATCTTTTTGGTTCTTTAATTGATAAGAAAACTTGGATTATGGATTTAGAGGGTGAGCTTATTTGGTATTCAGATTCATTAAGTATCAATCCACTTTCTGATATTTTGCCTAATGGCAATATGCTCGCTATATATTTTACTAACGATAATATATTATCTTATGATGAAAAGCGTACAATAGAGTACTCTATTGATAAGGAAATAATTTGGTCTAGCCCTGATTCCTTGTTTGCTCATCATGATATGATTGTTTTACCCAATGGTAACTATATGATGCTGATTAAAGAGATACAAGATGGACCTATTCCATTAGGATCATGGACTTCTTTGTTTCAAGGATTAGGCTATGTTGCTGATGGTGTTGAATTAGAGTATCCATGGGAAGGTGATCGCATCATTGAGATTAATCCAGAAACTTATCAAATTGAATGGGAATGGAATGTTTTTGATCATTATAGTTTAATGGATTATGATACGCTTGCTGGGTATTGGAATTCTGCACTTGATGATTTGAAATATGATTGGACGCATTGCAATTCACTATTTTTTGATGAGTATGATAATTCTGTATATGTATCAAGTCGTCATCTATCAAGAATTACAAAAATTGATTATGACACAGGAGAGGTCCTTTGGAATCTTGGTCGTAATATGCAAAGCAGTGATGTTGATTTTGGCCATGATTTATGCTTTAGTTTTCAACATGATATAACCATCCTTGATAACGGGAATTTATTGTTCTTAGATAATGGCAACCTTAGTGAATATTATTGTGGAACTGATACTCAAATCACTAGAGCACTTGAAGTTTCTATATCGGATTCAGATGATGAACTCTCTTCTGAGATTGAATGGGAGTTTGTCCTTCCTGCGCAATACTCAGGTACATTTATGGGTAGCTGTAGAAGACTGCCTAATGGAAATACCTTAATCAATCCAGGTGCGATTTCAGATGGTTTTTATGGTAGGTCTTTTGAGATTGATCCGGAAGGAGAGATCGTATGGGAAATGTCAGGATCGACAATTATAAATCGTATGTATCGAATCTCAGGCCTGTATCAACAAAAGTTTTCAGTGATTCAGCCTGATTTTGTTTGGTATCTGCCTAATCCTACTACATACTTATCGCTCGGAGATAATTGTTTGCGTTATAAAATTACCAATGAAGGTCATGCAAGCCAATTATATCAATATGATTTTCAAGATAACGGTATTTGGTTTGATGATCAAAGCGGGGTTGTTGAAGTAGATGCAGGAGAGACTTATGAGCTAATTTTTTCTGGATCAGTTTTTTATGAAATATACCCTCATAATATATCTCTAAGTGTATATCCATTAGAATCTCCTCAAGATGAAAAAAATGTCGCAATAAACGCATGGTCAACTCAAAATAATAATTCAGGATGTATTGATCCTATTGCATGCAATTATAATGAAAACGCAATGACTGATGATTGTAGCTGTGTTTATAATTGTTTGGGAGATATTAATTTAGATAATTCTATTGACATTTTTGATATTATTGTCATTATTGAAATAATATTAGAATCTGTTGAACCATCTGATTTTCAAAGTTTTGTTGCAGATTTTGATCAAAGTGGGATTATAGATATAAATGATATTTTAGCAATTGTTGAATTTATACTTTAAAATGTGAACCAGATCACATTATGTAGTGTTTTTTAGAAAAAAACAAAATAAAGCTACCAATTAAGTTATTTTTTTTATATATTAAAACAAATTCATATCGGCGGATTATGAGTTTTGTGGAGATGGTTGTGCAAAAAAAATAATTTTGATAGTAATCATATATCATTGTCTCTTTCCGTCGTAGAATTAAGTAGTAAAAATTTGTATTAATTAAAAACGTAAATAATAATGATTAGTATTCAAAAAGGAGGAAACCAATGAATAGTATCATGAAAAAGTTATCTTGTTTAATGTTGGCCGTTTGCTGTTTTACTTTTGCAATCGCGAACAACGTTGATTATTCAAAAAAGATAAAAGGTGCTTTAACAATAGAACAAATAACTTCAGAGGCTCCAAAGAGAGATGCCCTTGAAAGTTCTAATAATGAAGTTGAGAAAGAAGCTTATTATAATGCTTTACATGAAGAGCATAGATTAAACTTTAATGGACCAACTTTGTGGAATCAAATAGAGGTTGCTCCTCAAAATGGAAGTAGAGACGGTAATGTTTCTGTTAACGTTTGTAGCTTAGACAGTTGGTCTGGTGAAGTATATTATATTTTATTGGATACCCAAAACTGGTATGCATGGGGGTCTGATGGTTGGATTGGACACACGGCTGGTGCTTATGCTTGTGAAGATTTTTCTGTATCAGTTCCTGCTGGAAACTATATGTTTATATTAGCTGATTCATATGGTGATGGCGGTGCTTCTGCAGATGTTTCTGTTAATGGTGAGCTTGCTGGATCGGTTGCTACTGCATCTGGTGATGCTTTCAGTGAGTATTCATATCTTTATGAAGCTCCATTTCAATTTGATGTAACAGATGCTCCTGTAACAGATGCAACTGTAACATTTGATATTGATGGTGTTGATGATTGTGGTTTTGTAAGTGTAACAGGTACTTTTGATGATTGGTCAGGTTGGGGTGCTAACACTGATACAGGTATGTCTGCAACAATCGCTGCAGGTGATCATGAGTTTGTTATTTTGTGTACTAATACTGAGGGTGAGTGGTGGAATGATATCTGGGCAAGCTCAACAGTAATCAATGCACCGATTGATGGTGCTTGTTGGAATGGTAACTATGATTATGCAAACTACACTTTAAGTGTGGGTGCTGATGATATGACTGTTTCATATTGTGCTGGTACTTGTGATGCTGAGTGTGCTTCAGGATGCGATGCGAATGAAGTTACTTTGACTGTTGGTGGTGGATCTTATGATAGTGAAATTACATGGGATATGTCAGATGGATCATCTGGTGCTGCTGGTAGTTTTGATTTATGTTTAGCAGATGGATCTTATACATTTAATGGTTATGACTCTTGGGGTGATGGATGGAATGGTGGATCTGCTTCAATGACTGATGCTGCAGGAAATTCTATATTTTCATTTGCGGTTGAAGGTTCATCTGGATCAGTAGAGTTTGATTTGCCATATTCTGAGCCTCCTCCACCTCCTTCATGTGACTATTCGACGTTTACGTTGACTATGATCGATGCTTGGGGTGACGGTTGGAATGGTAATGTTTTTTGTATTAATGATGACTGTGCTGGTTTAGACTCAGGTTCTGAAGGTACAGCAGAGTTTTGTGTAGATATGGCTGTTGCAAATGCAATTAGTTGTGATGGTGGATCATATCAAAGTGAGGTTTCTTGGTCATTGGCTGATGCTGATGGTGCTGAGGTTCTTGCTGGTGGTGCTCCATTTTTAGGATGTCTTGGTTCATGTGAAGATGCTCCCATATATGGCTGTATGTTAGTGGATGCGCCAAATTATAACCCTGATGCAACAGAAGATGATGGTTCTTGTGATATGTACGCAGGTGCTGATGCTGGATATTGGAATCCATATTATGCAGGTTATGCTGTGGGTTGTGGCTTAAATTATGTATTCCCTAATATGGGTATGGATAATATGGGTGATGGCAGTTGTGATGATTTTGGCAATGGATATGGTCTTGCTTGTGAAGCTTTTGGTTGTGACGGTGGTGACTGTGCAGATTGTGTTGGTGATTGTTTAGGTGGTAATATTGGTGAGGCATGTTGGGATGGATCATATGAGTGTGATCTTGCTGACTGTCCAGATGAATGTGATTCTCCTGCAACCTTTAACATGTATGATTCTTGGGGTGATGGATGGAATGGTGCGTCATTTACAATGACTGATGCTGATGGTGCTTTAGTTGGTGAAGGTACGTTGGCTTCAGGTTCATATGATTTTGTAACTTTATGTCTTCCTGATGG
>CAYTPF010000148.1:0-4320 GCA_964439775.1 uncultured bacterium
TTCTAATTCTAATCAATATGTTATGCATTCTTTGTTAAAACATGTGAGTGCTGAAGAAAGCTCTGATTATAACCCCTACTCAACTTCTATTGTAACGCAAGTTTGCAACGATGCTGTTTCAGATATAGATGATCAGATAATATTAATATGTAATGAAAGTACGATTATTAATGATCTAAGCTATTATTGTTTAAAAATAGCTTATTCGGAACCATTGTTAACTGTTTCAAATGATCAGCTTGGTGTTAAAGTTTATAAACAGAATTTGAATGATGAATTAGATTTTTTTGCTGAATATGATACCCCTTCATCAGTTGAGAGTGTAAATTCATCAGGGAATATTGTATTTGCAGGATTATCTAATGATAAAGGGTGTTACATAGCGTTACTTGATGATAATGGTACACAAATTAGTAACTTATCCATAGCTGATGGCTATTCAATCAACAATATTGATGTTTATGAAAATAGAGTTGTTTTAACCTGTAAATCTGATGGTGTTTTGTTGTATGAATTCGATCAAGATTTAAATTTTGTTGAGCTTGGTAAGATATCTACAGATTATGCCTATACTGCTAAATTTTATGATAGTAATACTATTTTTGTAGGAACAAGAGATGGTTTTCAAATAATTAATTTTGGAGAATAATAATGAAATTAAATGTTTTATTTATAATTGTTTTTAGTTTTTCTTTTGCACAATTTGATTGGTTGGATGATGGTTTGCCTGTAAGGCAGGGTGGTCATATTGAATGGCAGAGAAGTGGTGCTGTAGGTAATGATGGTGAAATGATTTACGTATGGTCAGATACGCGTTTTGGAATAAGAGATATTTTTGCACAAAAAGTAGATGTGAATGGAAATGATTTATGGAATAATAGTGGCCAGCCTGTTGTTATAGCTCCAGGAAGGCAAGAAGACCCAATTACAGTGTCTGATGGCAATGGCGGTGCATATATAGTCTGGATAGATTATGATGCAGAGCCAGAGATAGGTGATGTGTATGCCCAACATATATTATCTGATGGATCATTGGCTTGGGACCCTAGAGGTATTGCTCTTAGTAATGTTCCTGGTAAACAACTTTCTCCTAATATATGCAAGGATGGACAAGGTGGAGCATTCGTCATATGGGATGATAGATCTGAATATTCACTTGGAGAAATTTATGCAACTCACATTTCTTCTGATGGAACGATTGTTAATCCAGGAACTGGAGTTTTAATTATGAATCACTTTGCTTCGATGCAAGCTGGTCGTTCTGGTATTAGTCTTGAAACAGGTGGACTTGGACATGCAGTATTGGGTTGGGCTGATGATAGAGAAATGTCTGGTTTCTTTGATATTTACTCTCAAAGAATTGATCAAGATTGTAATACGTTATATTCTCAACCAGATGAAGGTGGAAAAATTGTGTCATCAATTGGTAGTGCAGACCTTTTAACTAGACATCCAAGAATTACTTATATGAATGAATCAACAACTGTAATGGTTTGGGAGGATTATAGAAATGATGATGGCAGTAACTCTGATGTTTATCTGCAATTATTAGATACTAATGGCGATGGTATATTAGCTGAAAATGGGATTGCTATATCAACAGCAGCTAACTCTCAATATCTTCCAAGAATTAAAGCTGATAATAATTATGTTTATGTTGTTTGGGAGGATTTGAGAAATCATCCTATATATAGTGATATATATGCTCAAAAGGTAGGCTTGGATGGAACAATCTATTGGGACGCTGATGGCTTAGCGATTTCAACTGAAATAAGAAAACAATATGGTTCAAGGTTAACTACAGATGGCCAAGGTGGAGTTTATTTTGTATGGTCGGATGAGCGTAATTCGAATTATCCTGAGGTAGAAGTTTTTGTTCAGCACGTAAATGCCAATAATGAAATAAGCTTTGATGATGGTGGTTTATCTGTTTGTGAAGCAGACTATGTGCAGTATAATCCATTATTAAGAAAAGATGGTTTTGGTGGTGTTTTTGCTGTTTGGGGTGATTTGAGGTCAGGAAGTGATGGTATATATGGTCAACATATTAGTCAAGATTTAGGTATTACGCTAGATCAAGATGGCGTAGAGTTATATTTTGATATAGGTAATGATACTCCTAAAGGAAAATCAGGTTCAATCTATTTGGGTAATGATAAAAGTTTGTTGTTTTGGGAAGATTTAAGAGAGAATCCATTTCGAGTCCAAACATATGGTAAAATTATTGATGCTAATTATGACCCAGAGCTGTTTGATCATGGTCAAAAGTTGAGCGATGTTCCTTTTCAGTCTAGTCCACAAGCAGTAAAAATTGGAGAAAATATTTTTCTGCTTGTAGAATCTGTCAATTCATATGAGTTAGAGCATTTATATTATCAGATTTTGGATATGGATTTGAATGTTTTGAATGATGTTAATGGTGGTGATGTATATGATGGCATGACTCCTCAGATAAATTCAAAGGTAATTAAAAGTGGTGATAATGCTTATGTTGCCTATTCTGATTTAAGAGATTGGGCTCAATATGATATCGCTGTTCAAAAATTTGATTCGAATGGAAATGCTATGTGGGGACCTGAAGGTGTATTGATTAACCTTGAATATGATGATTTTCTTGAAGATATTGTCCCATTACCAGGAGGTGGATGTGTGGTTTTTTGGACAGGTGGTTCACTGTTTAATGATGAATCATTAAACATTTATTATAAAGCATTTGATTCAAATGGTGAAACTCCAGATGGATGGAGTGAGGAGCCATCAGTTTTGACAAATGCAATAGGTATACAAAATAATGCAAAGGCTGTAGCATATGAAGATGGATTTTTGATTACATGGAATGATTATCAAAGTGGTAATTCAGATATCTTTGTTCAATTTGTTTCTTCTGGTGGTGATGTTTTGGGTCAACCTAATGGAACTCCTCTAGCAAATGAGGGAACAGATGAATATAATCAAGAATTAACTTATAGTTCTGCTAGAAATGAAATTCTTATTGTTTGGGAGTATGATAATGGTTCAGATTTTGATATCAAAGGAAGTATTATTGATGTTGAAAATGCAAGTATTGGTGATGTATTTGATATTGTAGCTGAATATAGTGATCAAACATCTCCAACTCTTTATTCTAGCCAGGGTGGAACATTTATGCTTATGTGGCGTGATGGTCGTTTATCTATTCCTGGGCTGCCACCAGTTTATGATATCTATTATCAAGAAATCGGGCCATTAGGATTTAATTTTTCTAATAATGGGATTGCTGCCTGTGATTATTCATATAATCAAGATAATCCAACTATTAGTTTATTATCTGAATCTGATGACTCATATCTTCTGTATTGGAATGATATGAGGAGTACAGGAAAGCAAGATTTGGTTAATATTTATGCTCAATCAATTACAATGGATGAATCTGGTTGTGTTTTATATGATGTTAATTTAGATGGTTCAGTTGATGTACTTGATATCGTAGTAACCATAGGTATTATATTGAACACAGTTGATTCTACACCAGATCAGCAATGTGCAGCTGATGTGAATGAAGATAGTGCTATTGATGTACTAGATATTGTAACAATTATAAGTTATATATTGGAAACTTAATGATTCCTGTTTTGCTCTTAATATTTATATTTAGTTTTATTTTTGGACTAGATGAAAGATATCATACGTATGAGGAGGTTCATCAGCAGCTGATGGAATGGAATGATGAATTTGGTAGTCAACCTAATGCTATACCTCAATATCCAGGTAGTGGTATAATATATGAACTAAAAGAAATTGGATTTTCAAATCAACATAATTTACCATTTTGGGCAGTAAAATTATCTTATAATGCTGATATAAGAGAAGATGAGCCAAGAATATTAATCTTAGGTCAATGCCATGCAGAAGAAATACTTGGCGTAGAAATTTCCATGGAAATTATTGATTGGTTCTTGCATCCTCTTGAGCATATCAATATTTTTTCAACTACATTAAGACCTATTCTTCAAAATACAGAAATTTGGGTGATACCTACTCATAATCCAGAAGGCTTAAGTGTTGTGCATGGAACTCATATTCATGGAGATTATTATCAAGATGTGACATTTAGAAAGAATATGACAGATATAAATTTAGATGGGATGTTTAGTTTTCAAGATGGTGTAGGAAATGATTCTGATGGGGTGGATCTAAATAGAAATTATGGTTTTAATTGGATTTTTGGAGATAGTGAGTTTATGCTAGATCCAGGATATGGTGACTATTTTTCTCATTTTGATTATTACAGAGGAGAGTCGCCATTTTCAGAAACTGAAACCCAAGCGATAAGAGATCTTG
>CAYTPF010000149.1:0-4282 GCA_964439775.1 uncultured bacterium
ATTATGGAAATTGGGAAATGATTCAAGCAGCATTTAATTTTAATGATTTCAATTTAGTAAGTGTAGCTCAGACTCAAAAGAATCAAGGTGCAAATAAATTTTTTACATGGATTAGAAATAAAACAAATACTAATATTATTTTCAAGAATGAAACTACTATTAAAATGCTAAATATTGTTAAAAATAATTTTCTGGGCCTTGCAAGTGATCAATATGCTGGTAAATCAGGAGTTAAAGTACCTTTTTTTGGTAAAGAAACATTATCTCCAATTGGTGCAACATATTTTCATATAAAATCTGGCGTTCCAATTCTTATAGGTTTTTGTAAATTAAAGTCTGATTATACTTATAGTATTTCATTTGAAGAATTAAATACACAAGATCTTTCAAAAAATATTAGAGAATCTAGTATATTAGTTAATAAAAAATTTAATTCAATTTTAGAAAATGAAATTTTAAAACAACCAGAACAATTTTTTTGGTTTCATAGGAAATGGCGTTAAATGATATATCCAATTAATAATGAATCAATTAAATTTGCCAAATCATTAATAAATGATGGTGAAATTATTGCGTATCCTACTGATACACTATATGGTTTTGGAGTAGATGCAACAAATTCTGAAGCAATAAATAAACTCAATATCCTGAAAGGACGCACAGAGCCATTGAGTATTATTATACCTAATGTTAATGAAATAAAAAATTATGCCGAAATAAATTCAAAAAATTTAAATAAAATATCTAAATATTTACCTGGACCTTATACACTTTTATTAAATAAAAAAGATTCTATCCTTTCAAATTTAATTACATATGGTTCTGAATTTATTGGAATTAGAGTTCCAAAACATGATTTTCCTATTATATTATCAAAAGAGTTAAAAAAACCAATAGTTACGACAAGTATAAATCAAACTGGAAAAAAACCATTAAATAAAATTGATAGTATTGAAAGTCATTATCCTGAAATTGCAATTTTTGAAGATCAAAACCAAAATCAAAATAATTCCACAGGATCAACAATAATTAAACTAATAGATGATGAAGTCTTAATAAGACAAGGTGATGGAGACTTTCCTTTATGAGGGGTACTTTCAAAAGAATTATTAAATATGTTATTCCAAATAAATTCTTATTATTATTTTCATTAATTTCATCTTTATTATATGTGATTATGAATTCAGCATCCGTATGGATTATTGGGTCTTTAATTTCAAAAATAATGATTCCAAATCACATCAATAGCAATTCTACCATTACTAATTCTACTATTATTAATATAAAATTAAATGATGTTACAAATAAGTTAATTGGAAATGGTGATCCTATTTTTCAGTTAAAATCAATTTGTGTTCTATTATTTTTTATATATTTATTAAAAAATATTTTTTTTTATTTCAATAATATCTCTATTTCTTATATTCAAAATAAAATAATTAAAAATATACGATCAGATATTTTTAAACATATTACAGCATTACCTATATCATTTTATAAAAAAACAAATTCAGCAGAAATAACCTCTATTATTATAAGAGATGTTGCAGCAATGAGATCAGCGTTTGCTGTTAGTATTCAAAAATTAATTGTTGAGCCTATAAACATTATATTTTTCTTGAGTTTATTAATAATAATAAGTCCAACTATGACATTAATAACTATTCCAACAATATTAATTTCTGGATTTATTATTATAAAAATAGGGAAAAGTATTCGCAGAAAAGCTAAACGATCTAGCAAACAAATTGCTGGATTAATGAATGTTCTAAATGATAGTATTAATGGTATTAGGATAGTCAAAGCTTTTAATAATGAAGAATATGAATTTAATCGGTTTAATAAAGAAAATAATAAATATTTCAATCTAGTATTTCGTCAAGCAAAACTAGGTCATACAGCTATACCAATAAATGATTTTATTGGTATAAGTATTGGCGTTATTTTATTATGGTACGGTGGTTCTGCTGTTTTAAATCAAACGGGTCTTTCTCCAGAAGATTTTATGAGATTTATAATTTTACTTTTTGCTGTTATGCAACCAGCTAGAAAACTAGCTTCTGTAAATACTCAAATTCAATCTGGATTAGCATCTGCGGATAGAGCATTTTCACTTCTTGATCAACCATTAGAAATAATTGACAAAAAAAACTTAGTAAACATACCTAAATTTAAAGATTCAATTATTTTCCAAAATGTGAATTTTAAATATCAAGATAGTAATAAACTAATTCTTGATAATATAAACTTAACAATTAGAAAGGGTGAAAAAATCGCTTTAGTTGGTGAAAGTGGTAGTGGAAAATCAACACTAGTTGACCTTATTCCAAGATTTCAAAATCCAATATCAGGAACTATTAAATTAGATAATGTCAACCTTAATGAAATAAAAATACAATCTCTACGTTCAAAAATGGGTATAGTAACTCAAGATACCATTCTTTTTAATACAAGTATTGCAAATAATATTGCTTATGGATTAGAAAATAGTTCCATTGATGAAATTATTAAAGTTTCAAAAGAATCTAATGCTCATGATTTTATAAAAAAATTACCTTATGGATACGATACTATTTTGGAAGAAAATGGTGCAAATTTATCTGGAGGACAACGTCAACGAATTTCAATTGCACGAGCTCTTTTAAAAAAACCTGAGATAATTATTTTTGATGAAGCTACTTCTAATTTAGATACTGAGTCAGAAAATCAAATAAAAAAAGCATACTCTAAATTAATGAAAAATAGAACAGCAATCATTATTGCACATAGATTATCAACAATTTATGACGTCGATAGAATTATTGTTATTAATGATGGTAAAATTATAGAACAGGGTTCACATAAAAAATTAATTCAAAAACAAAGTACATATAAAAAATTATATGATTTGCAATATAATGACTAATGAATAAAAATATACATTTTCTTTGGTCTAGTCAAAAAGAATATTTCACATTAAAACCCTTATATTTAGAAGCAATTAATCAAGGTTGGGATGCATGTTTTAAAAAAATATATCGTAATGTTTTACGAAATTATTTTTCTTGTTCAAATATTGGAACTTACATAGTTATTTCTCATGATAAACCTTTAAAAAGATTAAAAAAAATTGGTTGGAAAGGAAAATATATTTACATTGAGCATGGTTTAAGTCCTATGAAAAATTATACCTATAAATATTCATTTTTCCATGAAGCTGATTTACTATTTTATCCTGGAGAAGTATTTAAAAGAAAAATGGAAGCAATAAATCCTAATTTTAAAAATGGTCTTATTGGTGGATATCCTAGAATGGATGAATTATACAATTTAAAAATTGATAAAGAATCATTATGCAAACAATATAATCTTGATTCACAAAATCCTATAATTTTATTTGCACCATCATGGGGAGGTAAATATTCTAATAATTCAGGTATAAATAATATAAAATATTTTAATAATATAAAGAATTTAATTACAGTACCACATCCAGCAGATTATAATGTAGCAAAAAAATATAATACCATAATACCATCTAAAGATGAAAATATAAATAAATTTCTTCATTTATCAGATATCATAATAAGTGATGTATCATCTGTTTTAGTTGAAGCTTGCTTACTTGATAAGCCTGTAATACAGTTATTATTAAATAATTATCCAGGATGCTTTCCAGAAGAAGATAAACGAAAGGAAATACCATGGATTAGTAACAACCTTATTAAATCTGAATGTAAAATTATTAATCAATCAAATCACCCATTTATATTACCATATATACATGAAGAATGGTTACTTGGTCATCAATCAAAACCAGAATTAATTGAAAATACTATAAAAAAAGTTATAATAGAAAAAGATCGATATAAAAAAAATAGGGCTTATTGGGCAAAACAATGTTGTTATAAATTTGATGGAAAAATTTCTTTTAGAATTTTAAAAATGATAGAAAAATTTATTCGATCAAAAAACTAAAATAGGACTAAAATTTTGAATACCGCAATTATTCTAGGAGCAGGTAATTCTCAAAGGTTTGGTGGAGAAATACCAAAACAATTTTTAAAGATAAATGGGAAAGCAATTATTGACTACTCCATTGACGTTTTTAATAATTCAAAACATATTGATAAAATTATTGTTGTTGTTTCAAAACAATTCATAACAAAAATAAAACTAAGATATCCTAATCTAGATATTATAGAAGGTGGAAATACTAGAAAAGATTCTTCATACTTGGGGTTATGTAAATGTTCAAAAAAAACAAAATTTGTTTTAATTCATGATGCTGCTAGGATGTTTA
>CAYTPF010000150.1:0-4255 GCA_964439775.1 uncultured bacterium
TCTCCCCAAAAACCTTGTCCATTTGCTATTTTTATTTTTTTCATACTTGCAATACTCCAAAATTTGGTGAAGGGATTTCATCTCTATTATTAATGATATGCAAAGATTTAATTAATACGTCCCTTGTTTCAAGTGGATTAATAATTTCATCTACCCACATTCTAGCAGCGCCATATCTATAATTTTCATGTTCATCATACTTAGATTTAATTTCATGATAAAGCTTATTTTTTACTTCTTCATCAACCTCTCCCATTTTAGATAGTTTTATTTGTAATAATGTATTTGCTGATTGATGCCCTCCCATTACAGCTATTTTAGCACTTGGCCAAGCAAACATAAATCGTGGGCTATAAGCTCTACCTGACATAGCATAATTTCCTGCACCATAGCTTCCTCCTATTACTAATGAAATTTTTGGGACTACAGAGTTTGAGACCGCATTAACCATTTTAGCTCCATCTTTTGCAATACCACCCCATTCAGCTGTTTTTCCAACCATAAAACCATTGACATCATGAATAAATAATAATGGGATTCTATCTTGATTACAATTCATTATAAATCTTGCAGCTTTGTCAGCAGAATCAGAATAGATAACTCCCCCCATCTCTAACTGACCTAACTCATTTTTTTGAATTTTTCTTTGATTAGCAACAATTCCAATAGGAAAACCTCCTAATCTTGCTGTACCACAAACTAATGTTTTTCCGTAGTTTTTCTTAAATTCATTAAAACAACTATCATCAACTATTCTAGCAATAATTTCTATTATATCATATTGATTTGGAGAAATGGGATCGAATAAAGAAATAATACTTTCTTTTGAGAACCTAGGATTCTTTGATTCTCCTGGATGAATAAATTTAGTTTTTTTAAAATTAACTGAAGTTAACAATTCTTTTGCTTTATCTAGTGCAGAAATGTCATCTTTTTCATGATAATCTACAGTTCCACTTATTGCACTATGTGTATTTGCCCCTCCAAGAGTTTCTTGATCTATATTTTGACCAATCGCTGCCTTCACTAATGCTGGACCAGCAAGAAACATACTTGCACCTTCAACAATAATATACTTATCACACATAACTGGCAAATATGCACCACCTGCAACACATGGTCCCATTACTACAGCAATTTGTGTGATCCCTAACGCAGATAATCTAGCATTATTAAAAAAAATACGACCAAAATGAGTCTCATCAGGGAAAACTTGATCCTGTAAAGGCAAAAATGCTCCAGCAGAATCAACTAAATATATTATAGGGATATTATTTTCTAAGGCAATTTTCTGTGCTCGTAGTGTTTTTTTTACCGTAATTTCAAAATACGCACCAGCTTTTACTGTTGCATCATTTGCAACTATCATACAATCTTTATCATCAACTTTTCCTATACCAGTAATAACACCACCTGCTGCTGGTGAACCATATTCCTTATACATATTATTGCCCGCATAAATTCCAATCTCTAAAAAGTCATTTTTATCATCTAAGAGATAATCTATTCTTTCTCTTGCTGTCATACGATTTTTATCATGCTGTTTTTGAATTGAGATCAAACCACCTCCCAACATAATTTCTTTTTTTTCTTTTAGCATTAAGTCTATAATGCTCTTAAAAGAATCAAAGTTTATACTAGATTTACTTTGATCCCACTCTTTTGATTCTGTACCTACTTTACTATTCATTCCAATCACCCATTTTATCATATTTATCTATTCTATTTTCAACTAATTCAGTTATACTTAAAGATTCTAACTCATTTAAATTTTTAAAAATAGAACCTTTTATACTATCACCCATTGCAAATAAATCATTATGTGCACCACCCAACGGTTCTTCTAAAATTTCATCAGCGATACCCATATCCTTTAAATCAAATGCTGTAACTTTCATTGCATCAGCAGCTTTTTCAGCTTGAGTAGAATCATGATATAAAATTGATGCACATCCTTCTGGCGAAATAACAGAATACCATGTATTTTCTAAACATAACAATTTATCACAGACTCCAATACCTAGCGCACCTCCTGAAGCGCCTTCACCAATTACAATCGATATAATTGGAACTTTTAAATGAGACATTTTATATATATTTCTAGCAATTGCTTCTGCCTGTCCTCTTTCCTCAGCACCTAATCCTGGATAAGCTCCAGGTGTATCCAATAAAGTAACTATTGGAATTCTAAATTTTTCAGCTAATTCCATAACCCTTAATGCTTTTCGATATCCTTCAGGTTTAGGCATTCCAAAATTCCTTTTCAATCTATCTTTTGTACCCCTGCCTTTTTGATGACCTATTATAATTAAAGATTTTGAATCAATGCGCGCTAAGCCTGCCACTATAGCTGGATCGTCAGCAAAAAAACGATCACCATAAATCTCAAACCAATTATCGCATATAACATTAATATAATCTAATGAATTAGGGCGTTTAGGATGCCTTGCAAGCTGAACTCGCTCCCATCTAGACAAATTTTTATAAATACTTTGCTTTTTATCATTTAATTCTTTTTTTAATGTAATAATTTGATGAGAGACATCAACTCCAGTCTTATTTCCTGTAATAGTCAATGAATCTATTTTATCTTCAATAGTTTTTAAGGGTTCTTCAAAATCAAGATAGTTTTTTGACATAGTTTTAAAAAAGAATTTTAATTTGCTTTCTAAAAATTATTCTAATATTAATAAAAATCTTTAACATAATATATGTCATAAAATTATAACTATATCTATCTTTATATTTTTTATAAAACTTTAAAAATGAAATATCAAAATGATTATATTTATTAATAATATCAAGCCTTGAGCTTGCACTCTTATAATGTATTATATAGGTTAAAGGGCAATAGACTACTCTAAAACCAGCCTCAATGGCTCTTAGACAAAAATCAGTATCCTCAAAATATAAAAAAAATTGTTCGTCAAAATTTCCTATATGATTTATAATATCTTTTTTAAAAACCATCAGAGCTCCACTCACTGATTCAATATCTTGTATTTTATCCTCAGATATGTATGTTTGATTATATTTTGAAAAAATAGTGCTTTTAGGAAAAATTCTATTTAAACCAATAAATTTATAAAATAGATTTAATATATAAGGGAACCCTCTCCTTGATGATAATTGAAAAGTTCTGTTAGGATTCAAAATTTTACACCCAACTACACCTATATTATTTTTATTAATTAAAAAATTTTTTAATGTTAATATTGAATTTTCTTCAAAAATTGTATCTGGATTTACCAATGCAATAAAATCACCTTTAGAATTATTTATACCAATGTTAACAGCTTTAGAAAAACCTAAATTCTTATTATTTTGAATTATCTTAATATTATTAAAGTTTTCTTTGATCATTCTAACTGATTCATCGCTAGAATTATTATCAACAATAATTATTTCATAATTATTTAGATCTATATACTTTAGAATTGATTGAATGCATTTTTGTAAATATACTTTTACATTGTAATTAATAATTATAATAGAAATCATATAAATCTAAATAATCTTCTAAGTCTCAATTTTAACACGACCCAAACTGCCTCATAAATTATTTTCTTATTCATCTTGGACTCACCAATGGTACGATCAGTAAAGATAATTGGTATTTCTTTTATATTATATTTATTGATCCAGCTATAAAACGTAGTTTCAATTTGGAAAGAATATCCCTCTGATTTAATAAACTTATATGGCATATTTTTCAGTACGTTTATGCTATAGCATTTGAAACCTCCAGTAGAATCATAAATTGGCAAACCAGTTACTATACGAGAATATATATTTGCAAAATAACTAAGTAACAATCTACTCATTGGCCAATTAATAACATTTACACCATCTATATAACGGCTTCCAATAACCAAGTCATAATCTTTAATTGCTTGAAGCATTCGTGGTAAATCTTTAGGATCATGAGAAAGGTCAGCATCCATTTGAATTACAATATCATAATTATTCTGAATAGCCCATTTAAAACCTTCAATATAAGCAGTACCAAGGCCTAGTTTGCCGTCTCTCGTTATTAAAAAGATATCGTTTCTTGAATCTGCAAACTTTGCAACTATATCACTAGTACCATCAGGCGAATTATCATCGATTACAAGTATATCAATATCGTTTACATTATCTTTTATTCTAT
Organism: uncultured bacterium; assembly: GCA_964439775.1. Lineage (GTDB taxonomy): Bacteria > Fidelibacterota > Marinisomatia > SCGC-AAA003-L08. The sequence continues at coordinate 4,151 of CAYTPF010000150.1, forward strand.
TGATTAATGTAAGAATATTTTTACTTTCATTATATGTAGGTGTAATTACTATTTTTTTCACTTTTTTACTAATTTGTCTTTTATATCCATTAAACAATATTTTGT
>CAYTPF010000151.1:0-4254 GCA_964439775.1 uncultured bacterium
TGGTTTGGCTGAACATATTGTCCATAAAGCTCTGTCCCATTAGGAATAGCTCTTTCCCAAATACCACTACTTGCATTATCACCAATTGCACCAGCCTGCCAACCTTGGTTTGTATCAAAATTATCATAAAAAACAACCGTAGTTTCACCAATAATAAACTGAATTTCTATTAAACTCTCATAACCATCTTCATCACTAACAGCAATAGTTATATTCTCAATGGTACCATTAGGAGCACCAGGAAGGATTTCAAAGTATGCAATATCTTGAAGATCAATACTAGACCTTGCATCCATACCATCAAATTCAAGTTCTTGTATCTCAAACTCTACATACTGTGAAGATGAAAATGATAAAGTAATATCACCGTTAGAGTCACCTAAGCCTGAATTAGAAAGCTGTATGTATACAGGATATGAGCTTCCTTGCTCATAAGGGCCCTCTCCAATCTGAGATTGAATAGTATAATTTGAACCCCCATTTAATGCTAAGAATAAATTTGGAAATAAATTTTCTTCTGCAAGTGGTAAGATTCGACTTGTTGCTGGCCAAAAGCCATCAGAGTTACCACCTATCTCTGGAGTATATGCAAAGATACCATGTTCACCGTACATATAGTCACATGCCTCGCCATTTACAGGATATAATAAATCTGGACCTGTTCCTAAAGCATAGCCATTATACTGTACCATTTGCTCACCATACTCTATAAAAATATCTAGATCTTCCTGTTCCATTGGATTATTATATGTATATCCAAAAGGATATATTAATAGATCACTATAACTATGATAGTTTAATGCTAATTTAAAATCATGATTTTCTACTAAATTGGTAATTGCTTGAGTTTCAGATTCCGATTCAGGAGAAGTTCCTCTGTAGGTTTGACCACATGGACTAGGATCTGAACCGCTATCATCATAGCCCCATAAAAATGGGTAATTCCTATTTAAATCTACTCCCGTATCATAGCCAGTACATCCATTTGACCTTTTGTTTTTTCTATGCATACCTCCACCATTGGGCTCAGTCGCATGATTGTATACATATCCATCAGGGTTAACTACAGGTACAAACCACATGTCTCTATTATCTACAAGATGAGTTACCTGTTCATCTATACCATAATTTTCAGTTAGATGAATAATAAAATAAATTAAATTCATCATACTCATTGGTTCACGAGCATGGTGCAATCCTGTATATAAAACCTGAGGTTCATTACCATTAAAATCAAGGAGATTAGTCACTCTAAAAGCCCAAACATTCCTTCCTTCTAAGGTTGTTCCTATAGATATCTTTTCACTTACAATATTTGGATAGTTTTGATGGAATTCATCAATTTTTGCAACAACCTCATCAAAAATATAATAGCCACCCATAGATCCATCAGGGAAATCTCGTGATTCTGAATTAGTAAATCTTGATTGATAATAAGATGTTAAATCTTCAATAAGTATACTGTATATAATATTATTATCATTCATCTTAATAAGATCAGAATCTGAAACTGCAATTTTAAGTTTATTATCATCAAATCTAAAATGATCAAATTCAACACCAATAGAATGTAAAATGTTTACAATATCATTTTGATTACTTTGTATTTCTACCTGATGATACTTTTCATTAGATAACATTGTAGAAATAAATAATACAATTAAAAAAAATATTTTCATACTCTCTACCCTTCTAAAATAGAATTAACCAATATAATAACATCTAAAATATTTATAATACTGTCCTGATTCATATCAGCAAGCTGTATTTGATAATCACTTAAATCAGTTAGATTCAAAATATGATTAACCATTAGTACAATATCTAAAATATTTATGACATCATCCATATTAACATCACCCTGCTGAGTTGGAGTTCCACCTACAGCATTAAATTCATAATAACCAGCAATAGGTAAAGTTTCTACCCTACCTGAATAATCAACTGCATGAATAAAATAACGCACCTCAGTATCAACTGGTTGCATAGGAATATACGCAACATATTCATTTTCATTTTGTCCAGGTTCTAACTGAATAATTTCATAATCATTCATTTGAGTATTTTTCCATGCCACGTACAATTCATCTGAGATTAACCCTTCTTGACTAAGATCATCAATTATAGTAGATACCTCAAAATTATTTTGTGGTGAATTTTGATCATTAATTGGATTATGAAAAATTTGCAGCATCTCTAAATCAGGAATTCCTTTTGTTCGACAATGCAATGCATCTGTCGAATACCATGAGCCTGTAAACCCAATAACTTCATATCCTGGTAACGCCTCTTCATATACTTCTAATGCATCATCATCCCATCCTGAACCAGTTATTGGAACCAATACCTTATTATTTAAAATTGTAGAATTTGTATAGGGCTGATCACTCTGAGTATATACTCTAAAAATCTCCCATGGCTCACCAAAAGAATTTAACTGACTTGAAAAATAATCAACGACTTCTTCAATCTCATCATATTGAGGATGTGATTGAGAAACTTCACGAATTAATAATTTTGATGGAGACAGAAACTTACCCCAACAATCAATATGATCTATATATTCATTATTAGGATCATCAACTACATGATAATCAATAATTCCATAATAATCTTGCATAGCTTCATTTACATCACTGTTTGATATTTGATTTTCTTCATATACTAATGATGTTGAAGCAGCAACACCATATCCATCAGACATATAGTTCCCACCACAATGAATCAAATCTGTTGCAAAGTATGGCGTATTTAAATAATCCGACATTTTAGATGGAGCTTGATTATCATTAGGTCTTGGTCTATTATAAGTAAAATCAACAACGCTAACATTATCATCACCATCTACAACCCACCAAGGACCATAGTCTCTTGTCCAGTAACTATCAGTTGAACCTGTGATAAACTCAACATTATCCATATTAACACCAGCATTATTAAATGAATTATATGCTGAATTTTGCTGAGAATTTGATACTAAACAATAAACAATAACATCTTCAGCCATTTCTCTTACAATAGCTGTTGAAAGACCTAATGGATATCTTATAAGAACACCTTGCATCCTTTCATATTCAGCAATATTTCTAACTGGTCCTGGAGGCGGGTCAGTATCCCTACCCATATCTTCTATAGTATGCCTTCTTGTCCACTCTTCTGGTGTAAAGCCTTTAGGCAATTCATTTGATATTAATATTGCTAAAATTAAAGGAATAAAACTAATTTTTTTCATTCTTCCTCTTTAAAATTTCTTGATAATTTATTTGATATATAAAAATTATTCTCTTTTTTTTGTGTAACAATATGTGCAAACATCGCCCATTTGTACTTGGAAACCACATTCCGGACAATTCCATTCCTCTAAATCAATTTCAATATCAGTAGATTTATTGGTTTCTCCTTGAAAAAACAAAACCAATATTAATAATAAAAAAATTCCTGTTAAAAATACAGAGAATATAATTTGCATTAGAAAAAATTAATTATGACAAGATATCAATAAATTAGATAAATTATTTAAACAATCTATCCCTTGTTCAATACTCGATAAAGTATCAATATCTAAACATTGGTATGTAGTAATTAAATTTAACTCATCAAGCATTTTCTCAATTTGATTTAGTCGAAGAAAAGTTTTAGCTCTTAAATATCGAATATTATCTCTATTTACACAAGAATCAAATTGAAAATCATATAATGAATCCAATGAAGCTTCAAACTCAAACAACTCATCAGATTTATTAATTGTCATTTCAGAGAATTCTACCATTTGAGATTCTAAATAACTATCAAATTGAAAGTCACTATCATTATAATATTTATACCAAACTGAATCTGCTTTATAACTATAAATATATGTTATTCCTGCTAATATATCTGACCATATATCAAAATCATATTTAGTTTCAATTTCAGCATTTATAAAATTAATTCCTGCCAAAGATCTTAATGAGTCTCTAGAAATTTGATTTTCTAAACCATATAGTCTATTAGCCTTATATAAATAAGTCCACCCTAACCCTGAATAAGCCTCTGAATGATTAGAGCTAGCTTGATTTAATCCAATATTAAATAAATCTAAAGCTATATCCCATTCTGAAGATTGAAAAGCTATCCAACCATTTTGCATATAATTTTCATACTCTAAAAATTCAGTCTGTTCTTCTAACTTTTCACATGAGAAGATGATAAGTGTTAATATTATAAATAAGATCTTCTTCATTTCAATAACACCACCTTCATTGTATGACTATA
>CAYTPF010000152.1:0-4186 GCA_964439775.1 uncultured bacterium
GAATTTCTTTTTGTTCTCCATCTGCAGGAAGAACAATATTGATACCTTTATCCATAGATATGGTTGTTGTTACTAGAAAAAAAACTAGAAGCAAAAAAGCTATATCAGCCATTGAAGATGAATTAATTTCATCTAAGCCACGACGTTTCTTTTTTAACATAGGCTATTTTTTTAAATTATCTTTAATAGAGTTTAATATTGCTGTAGCACTTTTTTGCATAGTAACAATTTGATTGTCTATTATATACAAACAGGTGTTTTGAAATAATTGAAGAACAATTGCAACAACTAAACCAAATGCAGTAGTTAATAGCGCAACAGAAATACCACCAGCCACAACAGCAGGAGAAATATCATTAGCAGCTTTAATATCATTAAATGCCTGTATCATACCCCAAACTGTTCCCAAAAATCCAAGCATAGGTGCAGTAGCAATACACAACGAAATCCAAGTCATATTTTTTTCTAAGGAAGCCATTTCAATGCTTCCAACATTTTCAAGAGCAGCCTGAGCCTCTTTAGGACCTTTATCTGCTCTTTCAAGAGCGCTTAAGCATAAGTTAGCAACAGGCCCTTTTTTTGATTGACATTCAGCGATAGCGCCATTTAAATCGTTGTTTTTAATTTCATCTGAAAGTCCATAAGCAAATGTTTCATCTAATCCCATTCCCTTTATTAGATGCATTAGTCTTTCAATTACAAACACTAAACCTATTATAAATATTCCAAGAATAGGCCACATAAAGCCACCACCATCAAAAAATAATTGAACCATTTATACTCCCTATTTATTCAAAAATGTGTAAAACAAAATTATATTACCTCTAATCTTATTAATTAATAAGATGATAACACAATCAAAATATCTAATTAACTTGTATTAATTTAGAAGCATCTTCAAAATAATCAAAAGCAGACTGAACCTGAACATCTTCTTTTATATAAGTTTTAAATAAAAATTGTTTTCCCCAAATAGAACTAGCAATTTCAGCTTTAATTCTATTTTCAATATAATTCCAATCTGAATTTAATTCTTCTTCTATATAGCTTATATTTTTCTCTTTTAATAAATTAATAAATTTATTGAGATTTTCATTTTTAATGCTAAAATCATTATAAAAGTCATTATAATTATTATGTAATTCACTTACTTCATTATTTAATAAAGAAGCAAAATTGAAAATTATTCTATCTGGATGTGAAAAAATATTAAGAGAAGATTCAGATAAATCTAATTTTGTTTCAATATGAAAATCAGGCATTATTCCACCGCCACCATAAACAGTTCGACCGCTTAAAGTTTTAAATTTTGGTCTTTCTTTTAAGGTTGAATCAGTAGCTTCTCGATTTTCTTGAATTAAATTTGAATAATAATTTTCATATGTTTCATCATAGTCGCGTTGAATTAATCGACCAGAAGGTGTGTAATATCTTGCGATAGTAATTCGTGCAGCTGAACCATCACTATATAAAGGAAATTGTCTTTGAACTAAGCCTTTGCCAAAACTAGTTTCACCAATCACAATGCCTCTATCCAAATCTTGAAAGGCACCAGAAACAATTTCACTTGCACTAGCAGAACCTCGATTGATGATTGTAATCACAGGCAGGTCTTTATAGGGAGCTTTTTTGGTAGCATAGTAAACATGATCAGAACCCAATATTTTACCTTTAGTAATTAATATTTTTTCATTCGAACTAATAAAAAGATCAACCATATCAATTGCTTCATCCATTAAACCACCGCCATTATTTCTGAGATCAATTATTAATTGTTTCATTCCTTTGTTTATTAATATATCAATAGCATCTTGAAATTCTTGTGTTGTGGTTGAGGCAAATCTATTGATTTTAATATATCCAGTTTCATTATCTAAAAGAAATGATGCCAAAACACTAAATATAGGAATTTCATCCCTTATTAGGGTTATGTCAAGAGGCTCATCTAGGGAGTTTCTTTTAATAGATAGTTTTACTTTTGAACCCTTGGGTCCACGCAATTTTTTAAATACCTCATCAAATGTAATCTTATATGCTGAAGTGTCATTAATTTTTATTAATTTATCACCAGATTGTAATCCAGCCTTATCAGAAGGAGTCCCCGGAATAGGAGAAATAACTGTAATAAAATCATCTAAAATATCAAATTCAATGCCAATTCCTTCAAATTTTCCAGAAAACTGTTCATTGATATTTTTCAAACTTTCAGATGGAATGTAAGAAGAGTGAGGATCTAATTCATCAAGCATTCCAACAATGGCACCATCGATGATTTTATCCATATCTACATCTTCATAATAATTATCATTAACCAACCTTAAAACCTCTGTAAATGTTTTAAGTTTTTTATAGTGATCATTTGATTTAATATTATTGTATCCAAAAATGACAATTGGAATAATGATAAACAAAATATAATATTTTATTTTATTAAACATATTACAAATTAGTTTATCAACTGTTATGTGAACAAATATAAATATCATTAAAAATAGTTATAATTGTTTTTATTTTTTTTTTATTTTTAAGGTTCACATGAAAAAGAAAAATCCAAATAATTATATTAGTATAAAAGGAGCAAGGGAGAATAATTTAAAAAACATTAATCTCTCTTTGCCTAGAAATAAATTTATTGTTATAACTGGTATGTCTGGATCTGGAAAATCGTCTCTTGCATATAATACTATTTATGCAGAAGGACAGCGAAGATATGTTGAATCTTTATCAGCATATGCCAGGCAGTTTTTAGGTATTATGGATAAACCAGACGTTGATAATATTGAAGGCTTATCGCCAGCAATTTCAATAGAGCAAAAAGTAACAAGTCGAAATCCACGGTCAACAGTAGGAACAATTACAGAAATTCATGATTATTTAAGATTATTATATGCAAGAGTAGGTACGCAATTTTGTTACAAATGTAATGGGCGCGTTGAAAAGCAATCGATACATAATATTTTAGATTCTATTATGAATCTTAAAAAGGGTACCAAAATTTATATAATGAGTCCGGTTGTTAGGGGGCGTAAAGGTCAATTTAAAGAGCTATTTAAATCAATAGCAAATCAGGGTTTTGTAAGAGTAAAAATCAATGGAAAAGAAGAAAATTTACCACTAAAAAAAGAAATACAGAAAAATAAAAAACATAATATTGATGTAGTGATAGACAGGCTAATTATTAATCAAGATATTAAAGATCGTTTAACAGCATCAGTGGAACTGGCATTAAAAGTTGGAAATGGTTTAATTAAAGTAGAAACTAAAGAATCAACCTTTTTGTTTAATGAAAATTATTCTTGTTCTAAGTGCGAAATCTCTTATGAAAAATTAGAACCCAGAATGTTTTCGTTTAATTCACCTTTTGGAGCATGTTCAAAATGTTCAGGTCTAGGAACAGAAATGTCGATGGATCCAGATTTAGTTATTCCAGATAAAACTAAAAGTATTTTAAAGGGATGTATTGTTCCAATAGGAGAGCAGCCTCGAGGAGGATGGTGGGGTTCGGTTTTAAAAAATTTATCGAGAGAATATCAATTTTCATTTACTATTCCTTGGAAATCATTAGAAGAAAATGTAAAAAATATAATTCTATATGGAACAAAGAATAAAAAAATTACGATTAATTATAAGTCATTAAAATTCCAAGGAGAATATAAAACAAATTTTGAAGGAATAATTCCCAATTTAAAACGAAGATATTCACAGACAAGTTCTAGAAAAATGCGAGAATGGATTGAAAAATTTATGGCGATACAGCCATGTTCGGGTTGTGATGGGGGCCGTTTAAACAAATCAAATTTAGCAGTTAAAATAAATGATGAAAATATTTCATCTATTTCTGAAAAAAATATACTAGAATTGAAAAATTTCATTGAAAAAAACAAATTTTTAAATAATCAAAAATCAATAGCTACCCCAATTGTAAAAGAAATTTTAGTGCGATTATCATTTTTGATTAATGTTGGTTTAGAATATTTAACATTATCAAGAAAAGCTGGAACATTATCAGGAGGAGAATCTCAAAGAATAAAATTAGCAACACAGATAGGATCAAGATTGGTTGGAGTATTATATATTTTAGATGAGCCAACAATAGGTTTGCATCAGCGTGATAATGATAGACTAATAAAAACTTTAAAAGGATTGAGAGATTTAGGAAATACAGTAATTGTTGTAGAGCATGATA
>CAYTPF010000153.1:0-4177 GCA_964439775.1 uncultured bacterium
TTTTCGTTTATAGAATCATCTAATATATATGAAACTAATATTACTATATCAGCTACATTGATCTCACCATCATCATTCATGTCTCCAAGAGTATGATTAGTGTAAGTAAAGATATTTGTTATCAATAATGATAATATTAATAAATAATTTTTCATTTTTGAATTTACAAAATAAAAATTTATCTATAAAAGAGGATTCTAAGTTAAAGTCAAGGTAAAGGCTTTTAATACTAAAGCAGAATTGTCATAATAATTACAAAGCCAATTATATCATGTTATTATAAAAAACTTTATTTTATTCATAAGTAATCTAATTGAATTTATTAAACTATAGCATATGCAGAATTTACTAAATTATATTTTATCAGTAAGTAATGATCAACTCCATGTAATCTATCTTATAGTTATTGTTATTAGTTTCTTATTATATCTTATAACACGATATATAATATTGAAATTAATTTCTCATTTTTTTAAAAAAACTTCAACTGATCTTGATGATATTTTAATAGAAAAGGGAGTTTTGAATAGACTTTCATATTTAATTCCATTAATTTTTATTTATAATCTTAAGGAATTACTAGCTATGTATGTTATAGTTGATAGAGTCTTGATTTCACTTATTACACTTATTTTTATATCTTCTATTAATGCATTTATAAATGCTTTGAGTGATATATATTCTAGAAGCAAATACTCAAATAGATTAAACATAAAAAGCTATATACAAGTTATAAAACTTTTTATTAATATTTTTGGAGTTATTATTATCATTGCTCTACTAACAGGTAAATCACCCATTTACTTTCTTAGTGGTATTGGTGCATTAACAGCTGTTTTAATGCTTATTTTTAAAGACACTATCCTTTCGCTTGTTTCTAGTATCCAAATCAGTTCTAATGATTTATTTAAAATTGGAGATTGGGTTGAGGCTCCTCAATTTGGTGCAGATGGAGATGTAATTGATATTGCTCTTCATTCAGTTAAAATTCAAAACTGGGATAAAACTATTAGTATTATTCCAACACATAAACTTACTGATTCCTCATTTAAAAACTGGAGAGGTATGTCCGATAGTGGAGGAAGACGAATTAAACGATCAATAAAGATAGATATGAATAGTATTAAGTTCTGTAATAATTCAATGATAGAACGATTTAAAAAATTTAAAGTAATCAGTGAATATATTAATCAAAAACAATCAGAAATCAGTAAACATAACATTGAAAATAATATTATTGAAGAAGGGTTAATCAATGGTAGATCCTTAACTAACATAGGTACATTTAGAGCATATATAGAAGGATATCTACGCAATCATGCAAACATACATAATGAAATGACTTTTCTAGTTAGACAGCTTGCTCCAGAATCAGATGGACTTCCTATTGAAATCTACGTATTCTCAAGTGATACCAATTGGGTAAACTATGAGGCTATTCAATCAAATATTTTTGATCATCTACTTGCAATTTTATCAGAATTTGATTTGAAAGTATTTCAGAATCCTACTGGAGATGATTTTAAAAAAATTCAACTTACAAAAACACCTCTATAAAAGAGGCTTCTTATTTGAAGTAACGATAATAGGGTTTAAAACTGCAGCTCTATTCCTAAAAGAGAATAGAATAATTAATTTATAGTTTTGAGGTTTTAACTTTATAACTTGAATAAATTCTATGAAGGACATAAAACCATATTGCATTTATCAGGGGTTCAATTAATGCATCAAGAGTTGCAAGCTCTAAAGATGCACCTGTTATTAATGTAACACATGAAACTGCAATAATAAAATGTCCCAAGGTATATATGATAGTTAATATTAAACTATCACTCATTTTTGTTTTTATAGTATTAATTATTGTCATTGTTTATTCTTTATTCAAATATATTTAATTGAGATTTATTCTCAATTAAAATTTAAAGAATAAAAAATGCCTCTTCAAAGAAAATTCTAATTTAAAATTTGGGTAGTCGGATTCGAAACTACATAACCCCGATCTAAAAGGAAGATAGATTTTGTATAATAAAAACTAATAAATTGGATCTAAACCATCACAAAATTTTGTCCATTTCCCATTTTTATATTCATATGAAATCAAACCTTTTGAAACTAACATAAATGAATCTATTACAGCAATATCAAATGTACCTATCGTATTTGAATTATCATCTGATACAAAAGGTCCATCCATAATCTTTAACCATTTTCCAGGGTCTCTTTTAAATGGATTTGGATTACAAATTTTATGAATATCACCTCCCCTATTATTAATTAATTTATAAATGATTCCTTTATCTGTTTCAAGTAAAAATAAATCATTATTTCTACCTACTATTTTAAATTTGTTCACATCATTAGTTTTTAAATCTTTATTTTTAAAATTATCAAATGATAGTATTTTAGTCCAATAATAAGGCGCCCAACCACCCTGATTTTCAGGATCGCCTAAATAATCATGGTCTAATTCTTCAGGTACAAATAAATCACCAGTTTGAGAATCAATCATAAAATGACATTCACCAACCATTGCAATTTTAATTGCATTATTTTTTAATGATGCTAGACTAAGATTAAATAAAAATAGAATGATAAAACATATATTTTTTCTCATATACTAATTTAGAAATAATAAAAGCCTCTATAAAAGAGGCTTCTAATTTAAAATAGAGGTAGTAAGATTCAAACCCACGACCCACGACACTCTACTCTTAAAGCAGTATATTGTTAGTTTAAAATTAAGCTTACAAGTTGAACTACATCAAAAATATTGATATGTTCATCATCATTGATGTCTGCACATTCTAATTCACCATCATATGAATTTAAAATGTAATCTACAATAATTACTATATCAATAACATCAACGCCTCCATCATTATTAAAATCACCATAAAAATTACAATTCTCAATAAATGATAAATCAAAATCAGCAACAACTGGAAAATGATCACTTGCTTCCTTAGTATCATCCCATAAAAGACCGTAGTATTCTAAACGTGCATCACTCATAATTTCTGTTTGCAAAGTAAATGATTTAGCTGTAGACATAACGCTATTTGTAAAAAAAATAAAGTCTAATCTACCTGGAGGATATTCACTATGATCATCATTCCTCCATGTATATGCCATTCTTTTATCAGTTTGTCTACATATTACATCTTCAAGCTCAGAGTTATCCCAATCTGGGAAACCTCCTTCACCATAACTATCAATATTTTGAATATCCCCTTGAATAATAGTATAATATTGTTGAGAATCTCCTACAAGGTTCATATCTCCTAAAAATACAATAGGTGTGTTCTCAGGTATAGTAATTTCACCACCTGATGTTTTTGCATCTAATATAAATTCAGTAAACCTATCTACTTGCTCTTGTCTTGAATTATCACCTCCACAACAACTAAGATGACCTACTATAAACAACATATATAAGTCTCTATCATCTAAATCAATTAAAGAAGCTTTAATTTTATTATGAACATCCCATGAACCAATAATTGGAAATCTTGAAGCTGTTATATTTTCAGGGTCATGCTTTAAAATATACCAATCACCACCAAGAGCATTTCCAAGAATATCATTTACATCCTGTTCACTAGTTTGGCCTGTTTCATTAAAACCTATTATTTGAGGATTGATCGTATTTATAATTCTAATAAATCTATCAATTCTATTATTATCTTTTAATCCATTTGATAAAGTATTATAAGCCATGACCCTTAATAATTCAGGGTTCTCTTTATTTATATCAATTAATTCTACTGGTTCATGATATGTATCATCAAAAGTAAAAGTTAATCTTTCGCCTTCGTTTGGAATAAAATCATTAGAATGATTCTCTTTAATTACAATAGCTATTGTATCATTAAAAATTGACTCACCAAAAGGACGACGACCAATGGCAATCTCAAATTCATATGAAGTAATGGAGGGCAGTGCTCTAAATTGTACAAATGATAATGGCTCAATATTGTCTCCAGGATAACTGTTATCATAAACAAATTTCTCCAAACATCGTATTCCATACTCTGAACCAATTCCACCAACTGAGTAACCTGTATTGGAATTATTATCTGCATCTATTTGAATAATTATATCAGATGGATTTTCAAAATCATCTAATAAATCAATTTCTCTATCTAATTTTATTTTAATAAATAAGAAATTTTCATCA
>CAYTPF010000154.1:0-4166 GCA_964439775.1 uncultured bacterium
CAAACATCACAATTATCTAAAAATGCATCACCAAAACAAAATCCTACACAATCTAAATCACTATTCGGGATATGGTTCGAATTTCCACCTGAACATATTTCACAATCATCTAAAAATGCATACCCAAAACAATCTCCGTAGCAATCTTTATCATCATTAGGATCAATACCTGTATTCCCACCTGAACATACTTCACAATCATCTACTATAGCGGTACCATAACAAACACCATTACAATCTTTGGAATAATTTTCTTCAAAGCCTGTTAAGCCACCAGAACAATCACTGCATTCATCTATAATTGCATCACCAAAACAATCCCCGTTACAATCTTTATTACTATCAGGATCAATCCCTTCTTCTACACAAACATCACAATTATCAATAAATGCCGTACCAAAACATTCTCCATTACAGTCTTTCAAATAATTAAATTCTAATCCTGTACCACCTCCAGTACATATATTACAGTCATCTATAATTGCATTACCAAAACATTCTTCATTACAATCATAATCACTATTAGCCTCATGATCAGTCTCTCCACCTGAACATATACCACAATCATCTATAAAAGCTGTACCATTTGGAGTCCCATAACAATCTAATGGAACATCTATATTCTCAATATTAAATAATAATTCAGCACCCCAACCAGAATATTCATCACCTAAAGCAGATACTACACTAGATGATATAGTAAGCAAGTATTGATCTTCAGAACTATCATAAATTTGAAATGTAGGATAATCACCATCAATACAATATCCATTAGTCCATTGAGAACCATCATTACCCATAGCAGGTATCTCTGTCCAACTACCTTGCCAAAAATTTGAACCAACACAAACATTATTGCAGAAGGCACCTATCATATCATTGGGCTCTAGATTTTCTTCACCAATTTTTGCTGATTCTATAAAATAGAATGCCTGCATTGAAGACTGATTATAATTAAATAAATCTTGAGTATAACCAAATACTAAAAATGCAAAAACAAACAATATATTTTTAAAATTTATCATCATATATACTTTAATATAGAATAATTTATAATCATTTAACATGATTTTATGTTAGTAAAATCACATATATCAATGATTAATACCTAAAAAATCTTTCTTTCTAATATAGAAATTATAAAATCAAAACTATTATAACAATAAAAAGCTACAGTATAAAAGTTTAAGTGATGAAAATCACTTTTTAAAAAAAAGGGGAGAATTCATAAAGAAATCTCCCCTTTTATTATTTTTATATTTTTTATTATTTTACTAAAAGAATTTTCTTTGTATACCTATTATTATTTGCAACCATTCTTACAAAATATAAACCACTTGTATATTCCTGAGCATTCCAATCAATAAAATATTGTCCTTTTGAATATCTACTATTATCAATCAATGTTTCTACAAGCCTTCCCGATATATCTATAACTTCTAAAGATACAAATGAATCAGAAGCAATATAATAACTTATTCTTGTTGAAGGATTGAATGGATTAGGATATGGTTCCATCAATGCAAAGTCATCTGGAACATCAATTACTAATTCTAATTCATTTATTGTAAAGATACCATTATTATTCCAAGATTCATAATTACCTTCTAACGAATATGTTTTACTATTAAATGAATCATACAATTTAAATTCTGGTCTTTGACCATCTATACAATAACCTGCTGAATATTCATTACCATCATTCCCCATAACTGGAACATCTGTATAGCTTCCAGACCAAGTCCTCGATCCAGCTAAGTTTCCATTGCAATAAGACAATATATCAAAATCATTTATTACAATATCATTTAAATTTATATTTTCAATAAAATAAAATGATTGATTCATGGATTGCTTGTAGTCAAAATTATTATTACTTGTTTGAATTTTATCAGATTTTATCATTGATACATTATCCAAATTAAAGCTAAAATCATCAATACTTTCTTCTAGATTGACCCAATATCCACTTCCACCTGACCAACTAGATAAACTTCCAACCCAGAAAAATGGACTAACCTGTTGAGCTGCAACACCTTCTCCAATAACACCATTAAAAATTGATTCAAGAGAATCTGGGATTCCCAATGAAATATCAATTTCCATTTCAAAAGGGAAGCCTATCAAGTTATTTCCTGGGAATAAATCTATTGATGCATTTTCATAATCAACCCCATACCCTACAAGATTTAAATCATCCGATCCACCACACATTATCAACCAATAGCCTTTTGTATATTCAATTTCACTCAAACTACCAACCCAAATACCATCAGAAATTTGTGTAGCTGCCGTGCCTTGGCCAATAACTGAACAAATATTGGTTCCTAAAGATGAGAATACATTACTTATACTTACATCTTCAGGCAAAACTGGGAAACTTACTAAATTAGCACCTGCATTCAAATTCATGTTGTAAGTACTAAAAAAGCTACCTTCTATATTATCAATAACATAATTAGCATTATTTTGCCATTCAAAATTATTTGAAGCAACAGCTGGATATATATTACCTTCTGAACTATCAAATATTTTAAATGTCGGAACAAACCCAGACTCTAAATAGCCTGAAGTTAAATCCGTGCCATCATTACCCATCGCCGGCACAGCAGTTAACTCTCCTAACCAAGGGATAGAACCAACACAATTATGATTATAAAACACTCCTATCCAATCTTCCATTTCAACCAAATCTTCTGATTCCATCGTAGCATCAATAATATAATAAAATGCTTCTTGAGAAGATTGATTATATTCCATTTCTAATGGCGTATAGATACAAGATCCATCATCAATTGTTGACAAAGCATTACCATAGCTACAACTAGGACAGTTCCAAGCCTCTGAATCTAAACAACCATAACATGAATCTTCTGATAAGCCCGTATTCCCACTGACACAACCACATTCATTCTCTATTGCTAAACCACCACAATCCTCATTACAATCATAATAGTTATCAAAACAATCTGGATATTCATCATTACAATCTTCTATTCCATCAGAATCAATATCAGTATCAGCAATACCACAGCCACATATTCCTGGTTCAATTTTGTCTGGATCTTCATCACAGCTATCTATACAATCTTCAAAACCATCAGAATCAGTATCTATATCTGCAACCCCACATCCACATACTCCTGGTAAAACTTTATCACTATCTATTGGACATTCATCTTCATTATTTAAAACCCAACCATCAGGAACCAATGCATCACAAAATACAGCATTTACATTAACATCCCCAAAACCATCATTATCCTGATCATAGTAATAAGTGAATTCTTGTGCTAATCCTTGACATTCATTATTACAGTCATATGGATCAACACCCAGTTCATTTGAGCAATCTGGATACTCATCATCACTATTAGAAACCCAATCCTCACCTTCAGTTTCCGGACAGAATTCTTGCGTATTATCAGGGTCGCCTAATCCATCACTATCAGAGTCAAACCAATATTGAGATGTACCAGGACCAAAGCATACATCACATTCATCCTTATTATAGTTATATTCATAACCAGTACTTCCCTCAACACAATCATTACAATCATCAATTAAAGCAGAACCACCTGGATCACCATTGCAATCAGAATAAACATTTACATAATCTAAATTATAAAATCCTAGGTTTGTCCATGCTTCATTTTGAGATGAAATCGCATCATAATATTCACCACTAGAATTATCATAAATTTTAAATGATGGAATATCACCTGTTTCTAAATAACCTGATGTGAAGTCATTACCATCATCACCCATAGCAGGTACTGTAGTATATTCTCCCATCCATGGCCATGAACCAACACAATTTTCTCCATTATATATACCAATCCAATCTTCCATCTGAACCAATGCATTTTCATCAATATTTGAAGATAATATAAAATAGAATGCTTGCAATGTAGAATTATTAAATTCAAATTCTGATGGGGTATAAATACATGTACCATCATCAATTGTTGCTAATGGATTGCCCGATTCACAATCTGGACAATTCCATGCTGCTACATCTGTACAGCCGAAACAATCTTCATTATCTCCACCACACTCACCTAGGCAATCCTCTACATTACCATCGCAATCACATTCACCATCAGCTATGCCATCACCATTACAAACACCACATTCATCAAACTCTCCAACACATTCATCCGTTT
>CAYTPF010000155.1:0-4157 GCA_964439775.1 uncultured bacterium
TAGAAGAATTCATCCTGGATCAGGTCGAACCTATCATACAATATTCAATCCACCGCAAATTGAAAATAAAGATGATGTAACAGGTGAAGATTTAATTATTAGACCAGATGATCAAGAAGATACTGTTAAAAACAGATTAAATATTTATCATGAACAAACAAAACCTTTAATTAATTATTATCAAAATAAAGGTATTGTTCAAATTATTAATGGTGATCAAAATATAATAGATGTTCGTAAAAATATTTCTGTAATTCTTCAACCAAATTAAATGTATAAACTTGGAATTACTGGTGGTATAGGTTCAGGCAAATCAACAGCTACATTATTTTTTAAAAATAATAATACCTACATTTTTGATGCTGATACAGAGGCAAAAAAACATCTGCAAAATTCTATTGCTCTTCAACATAAAATCAGTAATGCTTTTGGAGCAGATCTTAAAACAAAATCAGGCAGTATTAATTTAAAAGAACTTGGAAAACGAGCATTTAAAAATAAAACAGAACAATCAATCCTTAATGGAATCATGTGGCCTGAAATTTATATGCTTATTGAAAAAAAAATAGGTGAACTTAAAAATACCTATACATTATTTATTGTTGATGCTGCACTCATTTTTGAAGCTAACCTACAAAACTTATTTGATTCAATTTTATTAATAACAGCTGATAAAAATATTAGGATAGAACGATCTTCAAAAAGATTAAATCTATCAAGAACTCAAATTAATGATAGATTAAATCTACAAATGGATGAAATAGATAAAATAAAATTAGCTAATTATACTATTAAAAATAATAACACAATTAAAGAGCTAAACCATAATTTAACCATTTTTTATCAATCTATAATTCTTCCTAAGCTTTAATCTATCTCTGTAAAGCTTTAGGTTTATCTAATATTTCTTTTAAAATTATTGCTTTTTGAAGCTCATTTTTATTTTTTAAAATATTATATATTTTAAATGAAGTTTTATTATTTTTTTTATATGGATACTCTGACTCTTTAACTGAATTTAAAGATTGTCTTTTCTCATTAGATTCTATATTAGAATCTATCAAATTATTTTGATCATTTAAATCATTTTTAACTTTACTTGATAAATCTTCATTATAATCATTTTGTTGAAAATTATTATCTCTAATTTCTAATTGAGTTTCATTATTTGAATTTTCAATTAATTCTCTAATCTTATCAAAATCAAATATTGATTCAGTTTTATTACTAGCATCTATTTTTTTAGACTTTTTAGTATTATTCAAAAAAGTAGATGCTAGATACCAAATCAAGGCAATTACAAGACCTAATCCACTAATTTCTGCTGTATAAATCATTTTTTAGGCTTATTTTTATCAATATTCTCATTAGATGTATTATCATCACTTGATATAGCAGTTCTCATGTTAGTATCTGCTTTTACATTTTGCATATTATAATAATCAAAAACTCCAAGATTACCATTTTTAAATGCATGTGCCATTGCTAAAGGAACTTCAGCTTCTGACTCTACAACTTTCGCTTGCATTTCTTGGACTTTAGCTTTCATTTCTTGCTCTTGCGCTACAGCCATAGCTCTTTTACTTTCAGCCTTAGCTTGAGCAACCATTTTATCAGCTTCAGCTTGATCAGCTTCTAAATGTGCTCCAATATTTCTACCAACATCAACATCTGCTATATCAATTGATAAGATTGCATAAGCAGTACCTGAATCTAATCCTTTTGATAGAACAGCTTTAGATATATTATCAGGATTTTCAAGAACATCTTTATATGATTGTGCAGATCCTATTGCACTTACAATTCCTTCACCTACTCTTGCAATAACAGTATCATCAGTGGCACCACCAACCAATTGCTCTATATTAGTTCTAACTGTAACTCGAGCTTTTGCTTTAATTTCTATACCATCTTTAGCAACAGCTGAAACTTTCGCCTCTTTAGGACAATCAATTACTTTAGGATAAACACTTGTTTGCACAGCTTCTTTAACATCTCTTCCTGCAAGATCTATCGCAGTTGCATTTTGAAAATTTAATTCTATATTTGCTTTATCAGCTGCAATTAAAGCATCAACTACATTAGTAATATTACCACCTGCAAGAAAATGTGTTTCCAATTCTTCAGATGTTACAAAATCTAATCCAGCTCTATGTAAATTAATTATAGAATTAGCTACTAATGATGGAGGGATTTTTCTAATTCTCATAATCACAAGTTTTAACATTCCAACTTTTCCCCAACCTATAGAAACTCCAGACTGTATCCATATCCCCAATGGAACAAAATATAAAAAAATTAAAATTAAAAATAATGTTGGTATTAAAAAGAATGGCATTTTATCTCCTATTTATTATTTTGTATAGTTACAATTAATTGATTTTCTTCAATATTTACTACTCTAATATTACTATTTTTTTCTATATAGTCACCTGTTGTAATTGCTTGATAAATCATTTCATCAATAATTACTTTTCCTGATGGTCTTAGATCTGTTGAAGCAATACCAAATTGACCTATCAATTTTTCATATCCTTTAGAAA
Source organism: uncultured bacterium (assembly GCA_964439775.1). GTDB lineage: Bacteria > Fidelibacterota > Marinisomatia > SCGC-AAA003-L08. The sequence continues at coordinate 2,544 of CAYTPF010000155.1, forward strand.
CTGAATAACCAAGCTCTTTTTTTTGAGGTTTAAACTCAATTATTTGTGAATAAAACTTACTTTGTGTTATAGTCTTAAATAAAACTATACCACATAAAAAAGAACCCAATGCACCAACACTTAAGCCTAAATAAGCATTATTATAATCTTCTTGCTGAGGATACTCTCCAAGTAGCATATAAAATATACTATATAAAATAAATGCACCTCCTGTAATTCCAGCTATTCCAAAACCTGGAATTATTAAAATTTCAAATAAAACAAATACTATGCCAAAAAATAGTATTAATAATTCCATAACATCAGCAAGACCAACTAATAAATGTGATCCAAAAAATAACGCTAAAAAAATCAAACCGGCAACTCCAGGAAAACCTATCCCAGGAGATTTAACTTCAAAAAGTAAACCTAAAAAACCTAAGGACATTAATAATGGTGCTACAGTTGGTTTTGTCAAAAATCTAACTAAATCTTCAGACCATGTTGGTCTTAATGTAATAATTTCTATATCATCAAAACCTAAATAATTAATAATCAATTCAAGTGTCTCTATTTCTAAATTTGAAAAACCTATTTTTAGAGCATCTTTTGTAGTTAATGTAACCAATTTATCAACATTAAAACCTTCAATATCTACAGTTGTTAAAGTATCACCACTAGTTGTAACAAATTGATCTAAAGATAAACTTTCATCAACCATCATTGCAGCAATTTCTCTTGATTTATAATTTGCTTCAGCAGTAGAAGCCATTTCTTCTCTCATATATGAAATTACCTTTTCAGAACCCTTATTCCCTTGTAAATCAACAGCTGTAGCAGCACCAATCGTTGCACCACTTGTCATATAAATTGAATCACAAGATAATGATATTAATGCTCCAGCTGATATAGCTCTTCTATTAATAAAAGCAATAGTTGGTATTTTAGAATCTAAAATAGCATCTTTTATTCTAGTTGCAGCATCTACTCTACCTCCAAAAGTATCTATATCAAATATTATAAATTTTGCATTATTATTTTCTGCCTCTTCAATCCCCCTTTCAATAAAATATGGTAATCCCATATCAATATCTCCCTTAATAGGAATAACATATATTGATTGTGCATTTAATAAAAAGGATGATAAAAGAATATATAAAAAGAAATATACTTTGTTTTTCATATAATAAATTTACAATTAGATATAAAAAACAATATAATATAATATTGTAATAATAAAATATTTTGTGTAAAATAAAATAATAATAATTATGGAATCCTCTATAAAATCCCATAACCTATCCTTAAATGAGCACTTTACATATATCATTTTAAGATTGATAAGTTTTATAATAAGTTTTCTGCCTAGGTCATTAAATCTAACTTTAGGATCATATTTTGGTATATTTATTAAATTTTTTATTTCAAAAAGAAAAAATGTTGCTCTGCAAAATATAAAATTTAGCTTCCCAAAATTAAATCATTATGAACATTTAAAAATTCTAAATGAGACCTATAAACATTTTGGTAAAATTTTATTTGAATTTTTACAAATGCCCTATTTAAATAAAAACTCAATTAATAAAATTGTATTACTAGATGAAAATACAAAAAATTTGTTAAAAAAAACTAAAC
>CAYTPF010000156.1:0-4156 GCA_964439775.1 uncultured bacterium
TTTTTCATGGGATGCATCAAATCATTCAAGTGGAATATATTATATAAGTTTAAAACAAGGAATGAATACTCAAGTAGAAAAAGTTGTTTTAATGAAGTAAACAGAAAATTCTATATCTTATGAAAAAATATATAATATTACTTAGTATTTTTATTTTATCAAGTTGTTCACACAATTTGGGCACTCTTTCATTGGTTTCCACATTAAAAGATGATATCGATAAAGAATATGAATCAATTGGAATCATAAAAGGAAAAGATACACATTATATGTTTATGGGAGTTCCAACGGGCTTCCCTCGTATAGATAATGCTGTAAATGATGCGTTAATAAAAAATAATGCAAGCTATTTGACAAATACTAAAGTTACATATGATAGAGTATTCTTGTTTATCTATTTTGGCTTTATGGAGTATACTGTAACTGGTGAAGGTTGGGTTGAAGTCGGTGACATTGAAAATACAAATAAAATAGTAAAACCAAGAATTAAAGAGATATCGGATAGAGATACTAAGCGTAATATATTTGTTATGGATAAGGAATTAAATAAGTCTAAAGTTGGTAAGAAAAAAGAATCTAATCCTAAAGTTAAATATGATCCTTTAACTGGTTTGCCTATTAAGCCGACTAAGTATGATCCAGAAACAGGTGAACCTATATATGAATGATATATTTTAGAAATTTATATTTAATATGTTGTTTTCTTTTTTTTTGTTGCAATGATAAAATTATGCAAACAACAATGGATTGTAATGATATTTACAATGGACTACAGCTTCCTGAGTTTAATCTGCAAGATTTAAATCCAAATTCATCTTCATATAATTATAATATCAATCCTGAATCATTTCCTGGAATGATAAGATTATTTTACTTTTCCTCCAATGAAAACTGAGGAACATGTATTAACCGGTTCGGTTCATTAAATGATTTATTTATAGAGTATCAAACATCAGTTCTTGAAGATATTATGATTATTGGTATTGGTGGAGATAATAATATTGAGGTTGAGAATATGGTATCGGGGAATATATTGCCTTGGGTAAAAGATAATGAACTTAATAATGTTTGGTCAAACTGGAATGTTTCAAATAGAGATTTATTTTTTATAGATAAACAAGGTAACTATTCATATAAAATTAATATTAGTTCTAGTTTTGACTCTGATTATATTAAAAGTATAATAGATTGTATAGAATGATGATATTAGTTTTATAAGTTTAAAGGGTATAAAAAAACCTCATAAGAATGAGGTTTTTTTTATACTAAAATATTTTTGATTATTAGCTTGTAGCGTAAACACTAACTTGTTTTTTAGATTTACCCTTTCTTTCAAATGAAACTTTCCCATCAATTTTAGCAAATAAAGTATCATCCTTGCCAATACCAACATTATTCCCAGGGTGAATTTTTGTTCCACGTTGTCTACAAATTATTGAGCCAGCAGAAACATTCATACCATCACCAGTTTTAACACCTAATCGTTTAGAGTGACTCTCACGACCATTTTTTGAACTTCCAACACCTTTCTTATGTGCCATTTGTTAATCCTTCTTTTTAGCAGCTGCTTTAGCTGTAGTTTTTTTAGTAGCTGCTTTAGCTTTAGTTGCTGTAGTTTTTTTAGCTGTAGTCTTAGTTGTTGTAGCTTTTTTAGTTGCAGCTTTTTTCTTTTTAGATTCAATTTTATCAAATTTAACCATAGAGAAATCTTGCCTATGTCCATGTTTTCTACGATATCTTTTTCTACGTTTCATTTTGAAAACAATTATTTTTTTATCTCTTCCATGAGATGAAATTTTACCTTCAATTGACATATCCTTTATAAAAGGAGTGCCGATTAGTTTATCACTATCATTATCAAAAAATAAAACTTTATCTAAAACAACCTTGTCTCCGACTTTACCCGGTTGTTTTGGAACTTTTAATTCTGATCCAGGTTCTATTCTAAATTGCTTACCTGATAATTCCGCTATTGCATACATAATTTTGTTACTCCGAAAATGGACGAAAATTTATAAGAAAAAAGGTATTGGAAACAAGCATTAAACAACATTTGTAACATCTTCCTTCCTTTTTTTAGAATAAATTTGAAATTCGCCAGGTGAAATAGTATTGTCAGCTTCAAGAGTTATAAACATTAAGTTTTCCCACATAAAGCCATTAATTAATTTTTTTCTAACTTCTTTAATATATGTTACAACTTCTGGATGCATTTTAATAACAAGTCGCCTATCATTATTCTTAGCTCTAAAACGTTTAAGCCAATTTTCTAATTTTGTTATAAGTGTATCTTTTGATAAAATCCAACCCGAACCATTGCAAGAGTTACACTCATCTTTAACTGTATGTAATAATGATAGTCTAACTCTTTGTCTAGTCATTTCAAGTAAACCAAAATTAGAAAATTCAGATAATGATACCTTGGCACGGTCTCTTTTAAGATGCTCAAATAGTTCATTATGAACTTTTTTACGATTTACTGCCTCCTGAAGATCTATATAATCAATAACAACTAACCCTCCAATATCTCTTAATCTTAATTGTCTTGCAATCTCTCTTGAAGCTTCTAAATTAATTTTTAATGAATTTTGTTCATGATCTTTTTTACCGATAAATCTACCACTATTTACATCGATTACTACCATAGCTTCTGTATGCTCTATAACTAAATGAGCACCACTTTTTAGCCAAACTCTTCGTTGTAGTGTTTTGTTAATTTGATCCTCAATTTGATATCTATCAAAAACAGAACCTTTTTTGCGGTGATATTGTATTCTATCAACCTGAGAAGGGGAAATCTCTTTAATATAATTAAGCAATCTTTTATAGATATTTTTATTATCAACGGTTACTTTTTTGATATCAGGCGTAAATAAATCTCTAATTACTTGGTCTACTGTATGAAAATCTTCATATAGTAAAACCGGAGATTTTTTCTTTTTTAAAGTTGATTCCATTTTACACCATGTTTCCCATAGCCTATTAAAATCATTTTGTAAAATAGATTGATCCTTACCTTCTGCAATAGTTCTTAAAATTAAACCATACCCCTCAGGTTTAAATTCTTTCACAATACGTCTTAATCGTCGTTTTTCATATTTGTCTGATATTTTCCTTGAAATACCAATGAAATTTGCATTTGAAACTAGTACCAGTAAACTTCCAGGCAATGAATAATCAGTTGTTACTCTAGGACCTTTACCGCCATAAGCTTCTTTAATAACTTGAACTGTGATTTCATCACCTATTTTTAAATCTTTGTTAGGATCAAAGTCACTTTTTTTATTGGATGATTTTTTATTATCATCTTCATCATCAGTTGTAAAACTACCAAGATTTTCATGATTACCAATTTCAGAAAAAGGTAAAAAAGCATTTAAATCTGTACCTATATTTATAAATGCTGCCTGCATTCCCGGCAAAACATTTTGAATGACACCTCTATAAATATTCCCAACTTTTCTATGATGGTCAGGACGTTCTAAATAGATTTCATTTAAATCACCATTATCAGTGATTGCTATACGGGTACTTCCTGATGAAACATTAATGAAAATTTCTTTATTTTTTTGTTCCATGATATACCTCTCACTATTTTATTCAGTATAAAACATCCTCTTTAAAAAAATGAAGATTAATTTTTATTCTAAATAGTGTCTATTTTTAATCAGAGAAGTAGGGGAAAAAGAGGAATACTAATTTGGTAAATAAAACGAATTTTTAATAAAAAAATATATATAAAAAGTAAAATAAAATAATTTTTAAAAACTCTTTTTCTCAATACTTACTGTAATAGTAATGTAAAAATTTTTATTATTAACAAACTATGGTTTTCTATTTTAAAGATAAAAATTTATCTGACATTAAAGCAATTAGTGAACAGCAAGTAGCAAAAAAACCAAATATAATAAATAATTGATTTATTTGAATAAAATTTAAGATTATACCTACAGCAGATATTGATATTGTACTAGTACCAATTACAGCCATATGGAAAAGTGTAAAAATTCTACCTTGAAGCTCTTTTTTAACGGTTTTTTGGATTAACAATGTTCTTGAAATTGTTATCATTGGGATACCAATTCCATGAATTAACATGGCAATCATTGAAAAATGAGCAGATTGCAAAAAATAAAATGGGAAAAATGTAATCCCA
>CAYTPF010000157.1:0-4155 GCA_964439775.1 uncultured bacterium
GATTAAATATAATAATAGATATTTAAGTATAGATTCAGATTTAAGTGATAATCAAATTAATCAAATTATGAATATTGAAAATAATCTTAAAATTATTAATCGGAATCAAGAATATTCTAACTTATTCAATTCAATTGAAATGGAAAAAATATTGTATTCTATTATTGGAATAATAATAATAATAATATCAAATTTTACTTTTCTGATTTCACTTAGTAGTTTGATTTTAAATAAAATAAAACAATTTGGAATATTACAAGCAATAGGATATTCAAATAAATTATTATCTACATTAATTTTAATTTATTCATTAGTGCTTAACTCTATATCACTGCTTATTGGTATTTCATTATCTTACTTGATTGTATATTTAAATGATATTTATGATTTCATTGGATTAATATTTAATAATAGTTTATTATTTAACATGAATTATCATATTTCTTACTATAATATAATTTTTATTTTATTATTTACTTTTTTATCAATATTCTTATCATCAATATATCCTGTAAAATTATTAATAAATTTAAATTTAAAAAATAAAATACATTATATTAAATGAGCGTTTTAATAAAAGCAGAAAACATTTCAAAATATTATAAAGAAAATAGAATTCTTGATAATGTTAATTTTAGTCTTAATGAAAAAGAGATAGTGTCAATTTTGGGCCCATCAGGATCAGGTAAAACATCTTTATTGAATATTTTAGGTTTATTGGATAAAGAGTATGAAGGGAATATTACAATTGATAATCATAATATATCTAAAACTAAAAAATTGGATTATATTAGAAGAAATTATATAGGTTTTATTTTTCAATTTCATCATTTGTTACCTGAATTTACTATTTTTGAAAATTTATTAATTCCACTCTATTATAATAATCAGACAAAAGATGAAAAATATAAATTAGTAGATGAAAAATTAGATTTATTAGATATAAAACATCTTAAAAATAAATTTCCTGATGAAATATCAGGAGGTGAATGCCAAAGAGTTGCAATTATTCGTTCTATAATTAATAAACCAAAAATAATATTAGCTGATGAGCCTACAGGCAATTTAGATCAAAAAAATAGTAAAAACGTTATCAAATTGTTATATAAATTAAAATTAGATTATTCAATATCAATTGTAATAGCAACTCACGATGATAATGTTGTATCAATATCTGATAGAATAATAAATATAGAAAATAGAAAATTAAATATAATGGGTAATTAAATGAATGAAGACTTTACAAATAATGTTCAACTAGTTCTGAAATATTCAAAAGAAGAAGCAATTAGATTTGGACACAGTTACGTTGGCTCTGAACATTTACTGCTAGGTATAATTAAAAATAAAAATGGTAATGCAATCAAATTGCTTGAAGATATAGGATGTAATATAAATGATATGCAGCAAATGATTGAAGATCTACTCCGTCCTTCAGTTACCTCTTCGATGTCTTTAGGACATTTGCCTTTAACAAGAAGAGCAGAAAGGATTATTAAAAATTCTTATATTGAATCAAAAAAAACTAAACATAAAAAAGCAGATGATATTCATCTATTACTATCAATATCTAAAGAAGATGGTGGGGTTGCCTCAGATATTTTTAAAACATTAGAAATAGATTATGAATTATTATCTAAGATGTTATTTTCAGATAATATAAAAAGAAAAGATTCTAATGCTAAAAATGAAACTGATACACCTACATTGGAAATGTTCAGTAGAAATATTTCTGAAATGGCTGAAAATAATGAATTAGATCCAGTTATTGGTAGAGAAAGTGAAATTGAACGAGTCGCACAAATATTATCTCGAAGAAAAAAGAATAATCCAGTACTTATAGGAGAACCTGGTGTTGGCAAAACAGCAATTATCGAAGGATTGGCTATAAGAATAAAAGAAAAAACCGTACCTAGAATTTTATGGAAGCAATCAGTCCTTTCATTAGATTTAGCAGCATTGATTGCTGGGACTAAATATCGTGGTCAATTTGAAGAACGAATGAGATCTTTGATGCTTGAACTTGAAAAATCCTCAAACAATATCATTTTTATTGATGAGTTGCATACATTAGTTGGTGCAGGAAGTGCATCCGGTTCACTAGATGCAGCAAATATGTTTAAACCAGCTCTGGCAAGAGGAGAGATACAAATAATTGGTGCAACCACATTAGATGAATATAGAAAACATATTGAAAAAGATGGCGCATTAGAAAGACGTTTTCAAAAAATAATGATAAATTCACCATCTAAAGATGATACTGTTAAAATCTTACAAGGACTTCAGAATAAATATGAAAAACATCATAAAGTTAGATATTCTGAAGCTGCAATAAAGGCTTGTGTAAATTTAAGTGATAGATATATAACTGATAAATTTTTACCAGATAAAGCAATTGATGTTTTAGATGAGGTGGGTTCTAGAGTAAGAATTCATAATATTAATGTTCCTGATAAAATAATAAAATTAGAAAGAAAAGTTTCTCAAATTACAAAACAGAAGGAAACCTCGATAAAAAATCAAAATTTTGAGGAAGCTGCTTTATTAAGAGATAAAGAAAAAAAGATATTAACTAAAATTAATAAGCATCAATCAAATTGGAAAAATGATACAGACTCTAATTATCCAATTATAACTGAAGATGAAGTCTCAAATGTTATTTCAATGATTACAGGTATTCCATTAACAAAAGTTGCTGAATCTGAATCTAAACGACTTTTAAATATGCCAAACTCATTAAAAACTAAAATTATAGGTCAAGATAATGCTATTGAATCTCTTAGTAAAGCAATATTGAGAAGTCGTTCAGGTTTTGATAACCCAAAACGACCTATAGGGTCCTTTATATTTCTTGGACCAACAGGTATTGGTAAAACAGAATTAGCTAAAACACTATCTAATTATTTATTTACTGATGAAGAAGCTTTGATAAAGATTGATATGTCTGAGTATATGGAACGATATAATGTTTCACGTTTGATTGGAGCCCCTCCAGGTTATGTTGGGCATGAAGAAGGCGGTCAATTAACAGAAAAAGTTAGAAGATTCCCCTATTCAGTAGTTTTATTTGATGAAATTGAAAAAGCGCATAAAGATGTATTTAATATATTATTGCAAATCCTTGACGAAGGCACAGTCACTGATAGTTTAGGAAGAAAAATTGATTTTAAGAATACAATTTTAATTTTAACTTCAAATATTGGAACAAGTACAGTTGCATCTAGTTCATATGGATTCAACAATCATAAGATTGATGAAACTATTGAAAAAGATAAGATGATTTTAGATGAAGTAAAAAAATATTTTAATCCTGAATTTTTAAATAGATTAGATGAAATTATTACATTTAATTCATTAACGATTAATAATTTGTATAATATTATTGATTTATTATTAATTGATTTGAAGCAAAATCTAAAAAATAAGAATGTATCATTATTGGTCTCAAAAACTGCTAAAGAATTTATAATACGTAATATTGATCATAGAGAATGGGGTGCTAGACCTATAAGACGAGCAATACAAAATTTAATTGAAAATGTAATAGCTGAAAAATTTGTAAAAGGTGAATTTGTTGAAAATGGAAGAATATCAATTAAAGCTAAAAATAATAGTTTAATTTTCAATCAATTTTTTATAACCAAAAAAGAAGCAAACACTGCCAAATAGTCTGATTTTATTTCTAGGCATAATATTTGTCTTATATTCATTAGTTATATAATGGAGAAAATATGTCTAAAATAATAGGAATAGATTTAGGTACTACAAATTCATGCGTTGCTGTTATGGAAGGTGGTAACCCTACAGTAATCCAAAATAGTGAAGGTGGAAGAACAACACCATCAGTTGTTGCCTTCACAGGTGAAGGAGAGAGACTGGTTGGACAAACAGCTAAAAGACAAGCTGTTACTAATCCAGAAAATACTATTTTTTCTTCTAAAAGATTTGTAGGAAGAAAATTTTCAGAAATTTCAAAAGAAATTAAAGATATACCCTTTAAAGTTTCTAAAGGGAAAAAAGGTGAAGCGGTATTTTCAGCTGCAAGTAAAGAATATTCACCTCCAGAAATTGCAGCTATGGTTCTACAGAAAATTAAAAAAACTGCTGAAGAATACTTAGGAGAATCTGTAAATGAAGCAGTTATTACCGTTCCAG
>CAYTPF010000158.1:0-4143 GCA_964439775.1 uncultured bacterium
TTTCACCATAAGCCATTAATAAATAACCTGCTAAAATTACTACAATTCCTATGCAAAAAAGCAAATAATTCTTACGATTAAAATCCCAGGAATTAAAAAGTTTTGATTTATCCTGATTTTTATTACTCATAAGTACTTAAATTTAGATGCTTTTAAAATTCTCTAGCAACACTTTTTGTAATTAATAAAAAAAATCATACATATTTTATGGAAAAATTTCTAAAACTTATTAAAAATAACTATTTGTCAATTTCTTATATAAGTTTTTTTACAGTCATTTTATTCCTGATAGGATATGTAATCATATCTACAAGTAAATTTTATTATCCAAGCGATGATGAATTAGTTGTTGTGCCAAAAGGATCAACAATGACGGATGTTATCAATATTTTAAATGAAAATGATTGTAGTTATAATGAATTATTTTTCTCATTCAGTATGAGATTAACTGGAAATCATAGAAAAATTAAAACAGGCCGCTATAATTTTAATGGAATTAATACCTTGGGTTCTTTAATGAGAGTTTTGACTACGGAATCATCAGAAAAGATTAAAGTAACTCTTATTGAAGGATGGACTATAGACGAAATTGTAAATAAAATATCAAATAAATTAGGTCTTGATAATTCAATTTTAGTTTCCCTATGTAATGATCATAATTTTATTCATTCTCTTGGGATTAAGTCATTTTCATTAGAGGGCTTTTTATTCCCTGATACATATATGTTTTTAAAATCATATACTGAAGAAGATGTTATAAGAGTTCTAGTTAATAATTTTTTAAAGAAATATAAAAAAGTGAAGGAAGAATTAGATAGAACTAAGTATTCAATGGAAGAAATTGTAACATTGGCATCTATTATTCAGGGTGAATATATGATTCCAAATAATGATGAGTTGCCATTAATATCCTCAGTATATCATAATAGACTTGAAAAAAAAATGTATCTTCAAGCTGATCCTACTATACAGTATATATTGCCAGGTAAAAATAGAAGATTATATAATAAGCATTTACAAATTGATTCACCTTACAATACATATAAATATAGGGGACTCCCTCCAGGACCAATAAATAATCCAAGTTTAGATGCAATCAAGGCAGCAATAAATCCTGCCAAAACTGATTTTCTTTACTTTGTGGCTGATGGAAAGGGCCGTCATATTTTTACCAAAACAAATAAAGATCATAATAAAGCAAAAAAACAATTAAAAATGAATAGAAAAAAATATTGATGGATTATTTGAATAATTTGAATGATCAGCAAAAAATTGCTGTTACAACATTTGGAAAGCCTATATTGATTTTTGCTGGAGCAGGTAGTGGAAAGACTAGAGTCCTAACTCATAAGATAGCATATTTAGTAGATAAAATGGGAATGCCTCCTGAAAATATTCTTGCAGTAACATTTACTAATAAAGCTGCAAGTGAGATGAAAAATCGTGTAGAGAATCTTGTTAAGGATTATGATGTGGAAAAAATTAATATTGGAACTTTTCATTCAATCTGTGCGCTTTTCCTTAGAAAAAATATTTATTTGCTAGATTATAAGCCTGGTTTTACAATTTATGACCAATCAGATTCAACAAAATTAGTTAAGAATGTTATCAATGAATTAGATTTAGATCCAAAACAATATAATCATAAAAATATAGCATACTTAATTAGTAGTTTGAAAAATAAAATGATTTTTCCAAATGAATATGAAAGAATCACTTCAGAACATAGAGAAATAAAAATTGCAAAAATTTATGAAGAATATCAAAAAAGTTTAAAAAATAATAATGCTGTAGATTTTGATGATTTATTGTTATTACCTCTTGAGATTTTTAAAGCATTCCCAGAAAAATTAAATGAATATCAAGAAAAATATCAATATGTTTTAGTTGATGAGTATCAAGATACAAATAAGCCTCAATTTAATTTCATTTATTCTATAACCAAAAATCACGGTGAAATCTGTGTTGTTGGTGATGATGATCAATCTATATATGGATGGCGTGGAGCAGACATCCAAAACATACTAGATTTTGAAAAATCTTTTAAAAATGCATCCATAGTAAAGCTAGAGCAAAACTATCGTTCTACTTCAAATATACTTAATGCTGCACATAGTGTTGTTTCTAAAAATTTAAATAGAGCAGATAAAAAAATATGGACTGAAAACAATTCTGGTGATTTAATTAAAGTTATAGAATGTAAAGATGAGCATAATGAATCCTTTCAATTACTTAAGAACCTAAGATCAATAAAAGATAAAAGCTCAGGTAGGTTTAGTGATTTTGCCATATTGTATAGAACTAATTCTCAGTCTAGAATTATTGAAGATGTATTAAGGAGGAACGCTGTGCCTTACGTAATAGTAGGTGGAGTAAAATTTTATGATCGTAAAGAAATCAAGGATGTAGTGGCATACCTTAGATTACTTGTGAATGATTCAGATCTAATTAGTTTTGAAAGGGTAGTTAATTTTCCTCCCAGAGGTATTGGTAAAACATCTTTGAAAAAAATCATAGATCATATTCAGCAGGCATCTGTTAGCGTTAATGATTTGTATGATAAAATGGAAAATTTAAAAATTGGAAAAAAGCAACAAGATAGTTTGCGTAGTTTTCTTGATATATTAAAAAATGCTAGAAGCAACATAGACAACTCTCAGTTTTTAATAATAGTTAAGGATATTATTGAAGGTATTAAATTGAAAGAGCATTATGATGCTCAGGGTACAGAAGAAGCCTTTGATAGGTGGGCAAATGTAAATGAATTATTAAATAGTATTGCTGATTTTTGTGAACGTAATCCGGATTCGACTCTTTTGGATTTTTTAGAAGAAATTTCATTGTTAAGTGATATTGATAGGTGGAATGATGAATCTGAAGCTGTTACGTTGATGACTCTTCATAGTGCAAAAGGATTGGAGTTCCCTAATGTTATAATTTCTGGTGTTGAAGAAGGGTTGTTTCCTCTTTATTCGAGTATAGATGATGTTGAGCAGCTTGAAGAAGAGAGACGATTGTTTTATGTGGGTGTAACAAGGGCTGAAAAAAGAGTTGTTCTTTCTTATGCAACAAGTAGAAGAAGATTTTCTGGAGAAAGAATTCCTACATTAATGTCTCGATTTATATCAGAAATTCCTGATGATTTTATTGAATTGGCAAATCAGACAATTCAATTTGAAAGAAAAAGAGAGACCAGCTTATATCCAAAAACAAAAGAAAATAAATTTCAAGAAGGTGATATGGTTCTGCATAAAGTGTTTGGTAGAGGGAAAATTACTTTAATCCAAGGAATTGGTGATGAAGCCAAGATAACTATTGTTTTTTCTGGAAACCAAACTAAGAAGTTTATAGCTAAGTATGCTAATCTTGTTAGAATCTAAATTACTGATTTTATAGATTCTCTAACTTTAAATAATAAATCATCTTTTTTATCTAAGCTGTAATCTTTTGTTGATATCTCTTTATGAAAATATATATCAATAGTTGCTTTATTGATTAAAATGCTTGATTTAGGCATTGCATTGAGAGCTCCACGAATTGTTATAGGTAGTATGGGTAGCCCAGAATTAATAGCAATAATAAAACAGCCTTTTTTGAAAGGTTTTAATTTATTTGTTTTTGAGCGAGTTCCTTCAGGGTATATCAAAATTGAATTAACGCTTTTTTTAATAATCCTAATTGCTTTGTCAACAGATAATTTCGCTTTATCTTTATTTTCTCTGTTAACTTTGATCATACCAACTGATGATAAAATCCAGCCAAAAAAAGGTATATTGAATAATTGTTTTTTAGCTAAAAATACAATTGGCTGATTTATTATGGATAATGCAATTGGAATATCTAGAGCACTAGTGTGATTTGAGCAAAAAATATAACGCTTGTTTTTAATATTTTCAAAACCATGAATGTTTATTTTTATTCCAGAAAAAAATATTAAGATTTTTCCCCATAAAAATTCACACTGTTTTAAGATAGTACTATTCTTATCAAAATGACTGAAAATTATGAGTAATGATCCAAAAATAAATGTTATTGATATTGTTATTATAACAAAAATAAATGTTTGTAAATATTTTATAAGAAACATAGTTTAAAATAATTAAATTTATTAATAAATATAATAAATAATAATGAAATCTATAA
>CAYTPF010000159.1:0-4120 GCA_964439775.1 uncultured bacterium
TGTTAGGTGATGTATATATAAAAAATAAAAATATTGATTTTGAAAATTCTATAAATCATTTATATAGCTATGTTGATGTAAAAGGAAATTTTCTAAATAACAAATCATTTTATAAAGTTAATTCTAAAAAAGACAAACTTATCAATATAAGTAAAAAATCTATTATTAGGGATTTAAAGAAAAAAGTTAGTATCGCAGAAAATCAGTTAACTAAAGCTAAAGGATTATTATCAAATAAAATTAATGAAACAGATAGAATTAAGAATAATATAAAAATAGTAGAAGCTAAGCTTGATAAAGGTTTAAAAGAAATTAGTACATATAATTTAAATCTCAAAAAGAATGAATTTTACTTATCTGAGAATACAAAAAAGCTAGATGAATTATCGACTTTAGTTAAAGATAAAAATAATGAAATTAGTAATTTGAAGCAAAATTCTAATGAAATAAATAAAAAAATTAAAGAACTGACAAAGAAAAAAGTTGCCTATCAGGATGAATTGTCTAGTCTACAGAAAGATATCAGCCAATTAAATTCTCTAAAATCTAAGCATCAACAAGATTTTCAAAGTACGCATATAAAATATGTTGAAAATAAAAAAGAAATTGAAAACCTTAAATATCGAATAAAATCCAATCAAAACAATCAAGACTCTTTAAAAAATAAAATTAATCACTATAAAGAGAATATAAAAAAAATAAATAAAAATAATGATGGTATAAATGATTTGATTAATGAAAGTAAAGCTAAAATAGATAGTACCATATTAAAAAAAAATATATTACTTAATAAGAAAAAACAAATTGAGATAAAATATAATAGTAAGTATGAAATCTATCAAAAAGCACAAAAAGAATTGCTAGAATTCCAAACAAAGAAAGAAGAGAACTTAGCGTTTCAACAAAATTACAAATTAAGTATGAATGATTTGGAAAATAGTAAAAAATCATTAATTAATCGTATTGAAGAATTATATTCTACTAAAATTGAAAATAATATATTGGTTGATGAAAATAACTTTTTAGAGCTTGAATCTAAATTGAAAAAATGCAAAACCTCTTTAGAGAATATTGGTCCAGTTAATTTAGGTGTCAAGGAAGAATATGATGAGGAGAATAATCGATTATCTCATTTAAAGGAGCAATATGATGATATTGTAAATTCAGAATCAAATCTTAAAATGACTATTGATAAAATTGATAAAGATGCTAAATCAAAGCTTAATAAGACATTTGATGAGATAGCTAAAAACTTTATTAAGACATATAAAATGTTCTTTGATGGTGGATTGGGCAAATTAAGGCTAATACAAGAAAAAGATGATCCTCTAGACTTTGACTTAGAAATAATTGCTCAACCGCCAGGTAAAAAAACACAAATTTTAAGGATGCTTTCAGCAGGAGAAAAGGCTTTGACTGCCATTGCTCTTCTTTTTGCAATATATTTAGTTAAGCCAAGCCCATTTTGTATCCTTGATGAAGTAGATGCTCCATTAGATGATAGTAATGTTTCTAAATTTTTTAAAGCAATTAAGGAGTTTTCAAAACAAACTCAATTTATTATTGTAACTCATAATAAGCTTACAATGGAAAAGGCTGATTCGTTGTATGGAGTCACAAATGAAGAAGAAGGGGTATCAAAGGTTGTTTCAGTTAAAATTAATAAAAAAATAGCAAAGGCTTAAAGTATGCAAAATTTAAATGATATAGAATTAAAAGATTTAAATGTATTGATAAGAGTAGATTTTAATGTTCCAATAAGCAATGGTAAGGTATTGGATAATTTTAGAATTAAAGAATCTTTAGATACAATAAAGTATTGTTTAGATAGGGGGGCATGCGTGATAATTATATCTCATTTAGGTCGTCCAGGTGGAAGTAAGGATTTAAGATACAGTCTTGAACCAGTATTTTTTGAACTTGAAGATCATTTAGAAAATGAGATTTTCTTTTCTAGTGATTGTATATCTGAAGAAGCAATTAATTTTTCAAATGAATTGATGCCAGGAGAGATTCATTTATTGGAGAATCTTAGATTCCATGAAGGTGAACAAGAGAATTGTGATATTTTTGCTGAGAAATTATCTGAACATGCTGATGTTTATATTAATGATGCATTTGGTGTTTCTCATAGGCAGCATGCTTCAAATAATTCGATTTTGAAATATTTTGAAAATGAAGATGTAGCATATGGTAGATTAATAGAAAAAGAATTACTGTATTTGAATAAGATAATTGATATGCCTCAAAAACCATTTACTTTAATTATGGGAGGTGCAAAGATAGAGGATAAAATACCAATGCTATTCAAAATTATTGACAAGGTTAATAATATTATCATTGGTGGCAAAATGGCATTTGCATTTTTAAAAGCAAAGGGTAAGCGAACAGGGGGTGTAGAAGTTAATAGTGAATTAGAGCAGATGGCTAAGAAAATAATAAGCAAGATTGATGAAAAAAGTATCAATTTATTTCTTCCTTTGGACTTTGTTTGTATAAAAAATATTAATAATACTGATGAATGGGATATTAAAAATATTAAAAATCTGAATGATAGTGATCTTGGTTTTGATATTGGCCCAGAAACATCCTTTAAATTTGGAGATATAATTAAAAATTCTAATAGTGTTCTGTGGAATGGGCCAATGGGAGTATTTGAAAAATCACAGTTTGCTACTGGTACAGATAGCATTGCTACAGATGTCGGTTATGTAAAAGACAATGGAGGGCTGGTTGTTGCGGGTGGAGGCGATACAGCGTCAGCAGTTAACTCGTCCGGGTTAAAGAATAACTTTAACCATATTTCAACTGGTGGAGGAGCTTCTTTGTACATTTTATCAGGAAAAAAGTTAGTAAATATTTAAAGGAAATCAATTATTATGAAGAAAAAATACTTAATTGCAAATTGGAAAATGAATAAAACTCTCGTCGAGAGCAGAGATTTTTTTAATTATTTTTTAAAAAAACCTTTGACAATACCTAATACTAAGATTATTTTCTGTCCCCCGTTTACAGGGCTTTTTGATATAAGTAATACTTTAAGTGGTACAAAGATTGAGGTAGGTGCGCAGAACGTGTATTTTGAGGAAAAAGGTGCATTTACCGGTGAAATCTCAACCAAAATGTTGCGTGATTGTGGATGTGTGTGGGTGATTTTGGGCCATTCAGAGCGCAGGCACATTTTTCTTGAGGAGGAGAAACTAATTAGAAGGAAATTAGAAAATGTGCTTATGAATGGCCTCTCACCTGTATTGTGTATAGGTGAGACTTTGTCTGAAAGAGAGTCTGGAAATACGGCTAAAGTTTTGCGTAATCAAATTTCTTCTGCTTTAAAAAATTTAAATAAATCTAATATTAAAAATCTAATCATAGCTTATGAACCTGTGTGGGCTATTGGGACTGGAAAAGTTGCTACGCCAAAGATAGTTGATGAAACTCATATGAATATTAAAGAAATTTTAAATAAATTAAATTTTGATAATAGTAAAATTCCTTTAATTTATGGAGGTAGTGTAAAGCCTAATAATTCAAAAGAATTAATAGCTTTGAAGAATGTTGATGGTTTTTTAGTTGGAGGTGCATCTTTAGATCCAGATGTTTTTTTTGATATATATAATAAATTTTAATTTAGGAGTGTAGTATGTTATATGTTATTTCTTTAATCTTTTTTGTAATTATTTGCTTTTGTCTTATAGGTATCATTTTATTACAAGCTAGTAAGACGGGTGGTATGGGTACTGCTATGGGACAGCAGGCTATGGGAGCTGCTTTTGGTGGTGAAGGTGGAGATAAATTGTTAGTTAAGATTACATCAACATTAGCCTTTTTGTATATGTTTTTAGCTATTGTTATTAATTTGTTGTTATCACCTACAGGTTCAAGTAGTGGTAATGGTATCATTGAAAGCAATATTAAAGCTACAGAAGGAGCTATAGCCCCAATTAAGTTGAATGCAGAGCCAGAGGTAATAGATACTACCAACTAATCTGCTGAAGTGGTGAAACTGGTAGACACGCTGTCTTGAGGGGGCAGTATCCTAATATGGATATGCGGGTTCAAGTCCCGCCTTCAGCACATTCAAATAAAGGACTCATACATATGAAGTATAATTTTTTAAAAA
>CAYTPF010000160.1:0-4116 GCA_964439775.1 uncultured bacterium
GAATAATTATTGTTTGTATAGGTATTTATATTCTTTATTGGGGTCTATTTTATACAGGGTCTGAAGATGTATGGGATTATATGGCGATAACTGGATCAATTTATTTTACTGGTGCAATATCTTTATTGATTGGTGGTCTTTATTGGAAAAAGGCAAGTTCAATGGGAGCAACTTTAGCATTATTAGGTGGTATGTTTTCAATTTTTGGCTTGGGTCCTATTCAAACATTTTTTGGGATTTCAATCTCAGGAACTAGAATTGGTTTATTAATCGTTTCTATAAGTTTATTTTTATTAGTAATTGGATCATTAATTTTTCCAGATAACGATAATACAAAGGAGTGAAATGAATATTGAATTTTGGATATTTTTTTGGAAATTAATTTTTGTGTTAAGTCTAACTATATTTTTCTTAATGTTTTTATATGTATCTGTAAAAGGTTATAAAGAGTTAAAACTTATTTTATTTAAAAAATAAATCAACTTGAAAAAAGAAAATAAAATCATTTATAGTTGGGCCATTTATGATTGGGCCAACTCAGCTTTTGCAACTACTGTCATGGCTGGTTTTTTTCCGTTATTTTTTAAGGCTTACTGGGCAAATCCTGAGAATCCAACTGAAAGTACATTTTACCTAGGCTTAGCTAATTCTTTTGCATCAATTATTATAGCAGCTTTTGCTCCTCTTTTAGGTGCAATTGCTGATAAAGGAAGCTCTAAAAAAAAGTTTTTAATTTTATTTGCTTTCCTTGGCATAATAATGACAGGTGGATTAAGTATTGTAAAACAAGGCCATTGGGAAATGGCGGTAATGTTATATGTTTTAGCTTCAATAGGATTCTCCAGTGCTAATACATTTTATGATTCTTTCTTACCTCATTTATCCCAGAAAAAAGAAAAATTAGATTGGATTTCTTCATTAGGTTATGGTTTAGGGTACATAGGTGGTGGATTATTATTTTTATTAAATGTTGTAATGTTTTTAAATCCTGATTTGTTTGGTTTGTCAAGTCAAGCTTTGGCAATAAAAATTTCATTTTTAACTGTAGCAATATGGTGGGCTGTTTTTACTATTCCAATTTATTTATTTGTTCCAGAGCCTAAGGTTAATAATGATATATCATTTTTTAAATCAATAAGATTAGGTTGGGACCAGATAAAAAATACATTTAATGAAATTAGACAATATAAATATATTTTAATTTTTTTAATTTCATATTGGTTTTATATAGATGGAGTCGACACAATTGTTAAAATGTCAGTAGACTATGGCTTATCATTAGGTTTTGAAAGTGATAGTTTAATCACAGCATTATTAATTGTTCAATTCATAGCTTTCCCTGCTACTTTATTATACTCATTTTTTGGTGAGAAAATCGGTACTAAACAAGCTATATATTTTGCAATTATAGGCTATAGTTTAATTACTGTACTAGGATATTTTATGCAATATAAATGGCATTTTTATGTTTTGGCAATTTTTATTGGATTTTTTCAGGGTGGAATTCAAGCTTTATCAAGAAGTTTGTACGCAAGAATTATACCTAAAGATAAAACCGCTGAATTCTTTGGATTTTATAATATGCTTGGAAAGTTTGCGGCTGTTATTGGACCAGCTTTAATGGGTATAGTAACTTTTTATTCCGGAAATGCAAGAGTAGGGATTTTATCCATATTAATTTTGTTTATAATTGGTTTATTATTATTGATAAAAGTAGATATTGAAAAAGCTGAAAATTCATTAGATAATTCCGATTTTTCATCAGAATAATTTATAATTAAATTTAATTTACACTGAATATTTAATAAAATACTTTAAGTAATCCTTGCATTTTAATTTCGGGCATATTAATATAAGTGTAATTAAATATGAAAGTTAATTTAATAAAAATAGTATTAATTGCTTTTGGATTTACAATGATCTATGCATTGTCAAGAATTGATTCAAGTAATATCAATGATTATACTGATGCGATAATTAATGTTTCAAATCTAACCGAAGAAAACTCCCATTATATTAAAAAAGATTTAAGTAAAATGCGTGGAGTAGCTTTTTGTGATGTATCTATTAAAACTAATATTATTAGTTTATCTATTGATGATAATATTATTTCTGAATTGAATATTAAAAATATTTTAAGAAAATGGGGATGTTCAATTAACCAATCATCATATATGAAGATTACAACTATTACTAATTAAAATTGTAAGGAGGTATATTAGTAGAGATTTAAAAACACACAAAGGAGGTTCCACATGATAAATATAATACTAGATATAGCAGAGGTGCTGATTAAGGTAATAGGAATATTTGGATGTTTCTATGTTATTGCTTGGATCGGGGCAAAGTATGAAAGTCGGCCACAACCGTAGCTATGGTAACGTGTTTATAGGGCTCACTTTAAGTGAGCCCTATTTTTTTAAAATATTCTGCTTCTGTAATCTTCTATAATAATTTCTTTTTTTATATCAACTAGCCAATTATTATAATTAGAGTTTTGTTTACTTCTTAATAGTTGCGATTTTAGTTCTGATTTTACATTATTATAATCATCTTCAGAAAAATCATCTTTAGATATCATTTTTACGATAACAGCACTACTAAATGTTTTAATTGTATTAGATAGATCACCTGAATTCATTTGAATTAAGTTCCCTGTAAGAGAAGCGCTTTTACCAATTCCCGTGAATGATCCATTGATATTTTTCTCTTCGCTTGATTGGTATTTAATCAATTCATTATTTGAAGCCAATTCATTTAAGCTACTTGTGGAATTTTTATCTAAATTATTTAGTATATTAAATGCATAGTCAAGTTTCTTTTGTCTTGAAATTTGATTAGAAATAGTAGCTTTAACATCCTCCAATGGCTTGAATGATTCTTCTTTATTATCTAGAATATGAAAAACAGCATATCCATTATCAACCGTTATAGGGTCTGATATAGTCCCGATTGGATTATCAAATGCAAATCTAACAACATTTCGAAGAGTTCCAAGCTCTCTTGGTATACCTGAATTATTTGAGTATGATTCTGTAATGTCTAGCGTATCTGTTATTGTTATGTTATTGTTAATAGCAGATTCCTTAAAAGAGGTAAATTTGGCATCTTCTGAAAATAATAAAGCATCCTCATAAACATCAACCAATAATGAATCTTCAATATTAAAATTTGAATTATCAAAAAAAGTATATTCTACTATTTTAGATCTATCTATTTTATATCGATTTTCTTTTTGCTTATTATATTCTTCTAACAACTCATCATTTGTAATTGTTATTAAACTATCAGTTATATCATTAGAATTTATATAAATATACTCAATTTCACAGTTTAAATTCTTTTTTATATATTCCATCCTAACATCATAATCATTTATACTACCTGTCAGATTATATAGATTTTGTAGTTTTCTTCCTGGTAAAAATGATTTTAAATAATTTTCCCATGCCAACCAAAATGTTGGCTCTACATCATAATCGCCCGTACTTAATGCATTTTGGTAAGCGACTATGTTAAAATCACCATTTTCATCTTGGAAAAAGCCGCCATCAGTTAATTGATTTTGAAGTGAAGGTGGTGGAGTGTAGTACATGAAATTATAGATTTCATCATCAAAAGATTCTAAGCCAATAGATTTGATTTTATTATCAATAATTGATTTATCTACGATTGAATTCCAAGCACTATTTTCAGCATTTATGATAGCACTATTTGTGAGCTCTGGGTTTTGCTGTCTTAGTCTTGACATTTGATTTGATCTGGCATTTAAAAACTCTTGGCGAGAAATTTTATCATTTCCAACTTTTCCAACAAATCTTCCACCGCTATCCCCAGTATCTAGGATTATATCCATAATATTCGCTCCTCCAACAAGTCCGCCAGCTGTCATACTTAGAATAAAGAAAAAAAGCAGAATGCCTAATAGTATTTGAGATTTTTCTCTGATTTTTACAAGATTTAACACGTTATTCTCTCCATATTAATAATATAAATATATTTTTAGAAGTGGAGATAAGCGGGATCGAACCGCTGACCTCGTGAATGCCATTCACGCGCTCTCCCAACTGAGCTATATCCCCTTATTATTAAATAAGTGAATTGCTAATTTATTTG
>CAYTPF010000161.1:0-4115 GCA_964439775.1 uncultured bacterium
GTGGCAACTCATATTTATCAAAATCAATCAATAAAATCAACTCATCTACTGAAGGTAAACTACGCAATGCCTCCTGGATTGCCCTTGAATTTGTCATTTATCATTTCTCCAAATCATTTTACATTTTTCAAAGCAAGAATTGAATCTACTAATTTATCAATTATAACATCTGATTTATAATTATTAAGAATAGCAATTACAAAAATTGGAAATTCTTCATCTGGAATAATATCTTCAAATTGATCAAAAACATCTGTTTCATCTAAAAAATCATCAATATCTATTCCTTTTGATAACTCATTTTGAACAAAACTTTGAATATCTAAAATATAGTTTTTTAATTCTAATGCAGACATTTTAAGCAAGCTACTCATTATACAGTCAAAAGCTCACTTTCATTAACTTTATCTAATTGATCTTTACCTAAATATTTGTTTGCATACTGCTTATAAACACCCTCTTTAACAAAAATTTCAAATAACTCTTCATCAATATGGTAATCATTTTTCATATATCCCATAATTCTCATAGCATGTGATAATTTTTTGGGTTTATTGTATGGTCTATCAGCTGCTGTTAAAGCTTCATAAATATCTGCAATTGCCATCATCTTTGCTTGAACCGACATCTGATCTGCTGTTAAACCTTTAGGATAACCCTTACCATCTAATGTTTCATGATGGCCTCCTGCAAATTCAGGGACGTTTCTCAATTTTTTAGGATAAGGTAATTGTTCTAACATTTCTATTGTAATAACAATATGATCATTGATAATTTTTCTTTCTTCAGGCAAAAGAGTACCTTTAGGAATTGTTAAATTTCTAACCTCTAACTCTGATAAAAATGTTTTACTTTGACCTTTAAAATCCCATTTATATTGTCCAATTTTTTTAATTCTATCTTGAGATTCTTTTTCCATAAATTCACCGCCAAAATTAGATAGCTCTACAAACTTCAAATCATCTTCTAATTGTATTAATTTCTTTTTATAATCTAATTTTATTTTTTTTAAACCATTTTTATCATTTTTTTCTAATAATTTAATTTTTTTATTTAAATATTCAATTTTAGCATCTCTTTTTAATACTTCAAATCTTGTTTGAACATTCTCGATTCTATCATAAATAGTTTCTAATTTAGTTGCCTTATCAACTACATGTACAGGCGTAGCAACCTTACCACAATCATGCAACCAACCAGCTATATATAATTCATACCTCTCATCATCATTCATACTAAAATCTTTATACTTTCCAGTTTTTGTTTTTTCAACAGCATCTGCAAGCATCATTGTAATTTCAGGGACCCTTTCACAATGACCACCAGTATATTCAGATTTTTTATCTATAGCTGTAGCAATTAATTTAATAAAAGCTTCAAAAAGATTTTTTAATTCTCTAACCAATCGTTTATTAGTCAATGCAACGGCTCCTTGAGATGCTAATGAAATAATTTGTTTTTCCATTTCATCACTAAATAAAATTGTTTCTTGAGTTTTAGTATCTCTAGCATTTATTAGCTGTATTACACCTATAATTTCATTTTCATGATTTTTTAATGGAACATTTAAAACTGACTGAGTTCTGAATCCTGTATTTTTATCAAAAGCTTTTGTACCTGAAAAATCAAATCCTTTTTCATCATAGGCATCTTTTATATTACAAATTTCACCTGTTAAAGCGACATGCGCTGATATATGCGAATGATTTTCTTCACCATCTTCCTTAATAAGGGGAATTGGTTTTATATATGGTGGGATTTCATTCCCCGAAGTTCCTCCATTATGAATTTTCAATGAATCTGTTATCATAATTTCAAATTTCAAATTACCATTTTCATCGATCATATATAAAGTTCTACCATCCGCATTTGTAATATGTCGAGCTTCTTCTAAAATCATTTCAAATATTTTATTTGTATCATTTTCTGTTGTAAGAGCAAGACCTATAGCATTTAATCTTTTGATACGTTTTTCTAAAAACTCACATCTTTTTTTATAATCCATAACTATTCCTTAAAAGTATATATATAATTAAATATATTTAAAAAAAAAGCTCCCGTAAAAAAACTTCAGGAGCCTTGTTTTTATTATTATCAAACAATAAATTAGTTTCTTTCTTTAATTCTCGCAGCCTTACCAGTTAAATCTCTTAAATAGTATAATTTAGCTCTTCTTACTTTACCCTGCTTTATTAATTTAATTTCATCTATGTTAGGAGAATGAAATGGGAAAATTCTCTCTACACCAATCCCATTTGAAATTTTTCTTACAGTGAATGTTTTATCTAAACCATGACCTGCAGAAATAGCTATTACCACACCTTTAAATGTTTGAATACGTGTTTTTTCACCTTCTACCACTTTCACATCAACTTCAACAGTATCTCCAGATCTAAAACTAGGTAAATCCTTTTTTAAATCATTATTAACCGAACTAATAATATTATTCATTATAAGACTCCAATTCTAACTTTCTTTTTTTAAATACTTTTCCCATAAATCTTGACGAATATTTTTTGTTTTCTCTTCTCGTTTTTGAATTTTCCATTCATCTATTTTTCCATGATTACCAGATAACAAAATTTGAGGAACTTTCAAACTTCTATATTCTTCTGGTCTTGTATAATGAGGATGATCTAGTAAATCCGACATAAAAGAATCAGTCGCTGCAGATTCATATGTATTCAATACACCTGGAATCAATCTTACAACTGAATCTAAAATAATCATAGAAGGCAATTCTCCTCCAGTCACTATATAATCACCAATTGAAATTTCATCAGTAATTAATTGCTGTCTTATCCTCTCATCAATACCTTTGTAATGACCACAAATAAAAATAATATTTTCATTTTCAGATAATTCAATTGCTTTTTCTTGATTAAATTGTTTGCCATCTGGCGTTGGGAAGACTATGCGAAAATCTTTATTCAAATTATTTTTTTTTATTGATTCTATTGCTCTAAAAATAGGCTCAGGCTTTAAAATCATACCTTTACCACCACCGAATGGATAATCATCTATTTTATGATGAGGCGGATCAGCGAAATCAAATAAATTTAATATCTT
Organism: uncultured bacterium; assembly: GCA_964439775.1. GTDB lineage: Bacteria > Fidelibacterota > Marinisomatia > SCGC-AAA003-L08. The sequence goes on from CAYTPF010000161.1 coordinate 3,070, forward strand.
AAATAAGACAATTTCTTTTTTTGCTGCTCTTCCTAAAATACTATTTTTAGTTATTGCATCTATCAAATCAGGAAATGGAGTTAATATATAGATACTAATCACTTATAATAATCCCGGAACAACTACAATTTCTATTCTATCATTCTTTATGTCAATAAACGTTACTATATCATCAATAAGCGGTATTAAATGCTCCTCTTCTTTTTTTTCAACTATTAATACATCATTAGCTGGAAGAGGCATTACATCCTTAACAATACCAATTTTACTATCTTTTTCATCAAATACCTCACATCCTATCAAATCTACTAAATAATATTCATTATTTGGCAATTCTGGCATTTGATTTCTCAAAATAAATAGCTTGTTTTTACTTATTGAAGAAGCCAATTCTCTTGAATCAACATTTTGAAATTTTATAATGTTAGAATCCAAATTATAGCTATCAACATACATTCTATTTATTTTGTTTTCATCCTTCCCTATATAAATATCAATATCATTCAAAATAATCTCAGAATTATTATTATAGGGATAAAAATGAATCTCTCCTAATAACTTATAAGGCTTACCTAAAACACCTAATGCTATAAGGAGAGAATTTTTACTCAATTATTTCAAGAATCGAACGTTTTCCACCTTTTTTAGCTGTTGCAGCAGAAAGAAGAGTTCTAATAGCGCTAACATTTCTTCCTTTTTTACCAATAACTTTACCAAGATCACCATCTCCAACAGTTAACTCGTATATTTCAGTACTATCTCCCTCAACCAATGTAACTTTTACATCATCAGGCTTATCTACAATTGCTTTTACAATATCTTCTAATAGTTGATTCATTTTCTACCTCCAGTTTGATTAGTTTCTTCTATTTTTATTTTTCAGCTGTCTTTTTATCTTCTGAATTTTTCTCTAAATCTTTTTCAGCTGGTGCTTCCTCTTCTACAGGTGCTTCCTCTGAAGCCGCCTCAGCTGGCGCTTCCTCTACAGGTGCCTCTTCTACAGGTGCTTCCTCTGAAGCCGCCTCAGCTGGCGCTTCCTCTACAGG
>CAYTPF010000162.1:0-4072 GCA_964439775.1 uncultured bacterium
TGGAGAATACCGAAAAGCCTACCTGCCGCTAATAAAGACACCTTATTTGACATCGCTTCTAAATCATCAGATTTATTTAACTTACTTGCTAAGTTATTTATTTCTGCCATTGCTTCTGAAGTGTTTAAATCATCTGCTAGCGCATTTAAAACTTTTTTAGGAGGATTACTTAAATCGTCATTTTTAACTTCAATATGATTATATTTTTTAAGAACCCTGTAGATTCTATCTAAAATCGTTTTGCTTTGCTGTATTGCTTTATCATTAAAATTCAATGGTTGTCTATAATGTCCTGATAGTAATGTAAGTCTTAACACTTCACCAGGGTACTTTTCAAGTAAATCTCTTATATATAAAATATTACCCAATGATTTTGACATTTTCATTCCATCCATATCAAGCATTCCATTATGAATCCAGTATTTCACAAACATATCAGGCTTTTCTAAACTATGAGCTCCACATGTTTGAGCAATTTCATTTTCATGATGAGGGAAAATAAGATCATTACCACCCCCATGGATATCAAAAGGTAAACCAAGACTATCTTCAGACATTGCAGAACATTCTAAATGCCATCCTGGTCTTCCAAATCCCCAGGGGGAATCCCAACCTGGTTGATTATCAACACTAGGCTTCCAAAGCACAAAGTCGGATGGATTTTTTTTAAATGATGCAACCTCTATCCTACTTCCAGCCATTTGGTCATCAAAATCTCTTCCAGATAAAGCACCATAATTTTTATATGAAGGGACATTAAATAAAACATGTCCTTCAGATTCATAGGCAGTACCATTACTTATCATCTTTTCAACTAATTTTATCATATCAGATATGTGGTCAGTTGCTCTAGGTTGATAATCAGGCCTAATAACACCCAAAGCATTCATATCTTCATTATATATCTTAGTATATTTTTCAGTAATAGTTTTAATAGGCTCTCCAGTTTCTTCTGATGCCTTCATAATTTTATCATCTACATCTGTAATATTTGAAACGTAAGTAACCTTAGGATATAGCTGCCTCAAAACTCTAACGAGTAAATCGCATACTACTGCTGGACGAGCATTCCCTATGTGAGCATAGTTATATACTGTTGGTCCACAAGCATAAACCTTAATATGATTTTTATCAATAGGTTCAAAGATTTCTTTTTTATTATTAAGTGTATTATATATCTTCATTAAAATATTATTTTTTATTTAGATATAATCTAAATCAAAATTGTGTATTGTTATAAAATTATATTTTTTATTCTTTGAATTTAATTAATAAAAAATTTTAAATTATATACGACAATAGGAGTCGGATATATGTTGAAATTTACAAGAAAAACAGAATACGCACTTATGGCAATTAAATATATGCAAACAAAACCAGTGTATTCAATTACAACAGCAAAAGAAATATCTGACAATATTAACATTCCATTTCAGAACTTATCAAAAATACTCCAATTCTTAGCAAAACTAAAATTAATTCAACCAATATATGGACCTAATGGTGGATATAGTATTGAAAAAAAACTTATAAATTTAAATTTATGGGACTTTTTAGAAAAGATGGAAGGACCTATTGGTCTAGCAGATTGTTTAGTTAATGTAGATTGCAATCAATTGGATAAATGCAATATTAAAACACCCGTTAGTTTAATTCAGAAAAAAATGAAAACAATTTTTAGTGATATGACAATTGGTGATGTATTATAAAAAATCAAGGGGATTAAATGTCAACTTCAGATAGATATTCAAAACTTCCATTACTAACAGAAAATATACGTGAAAAAAAAACACGTCCAAAAACTGTAGCAATTGTTGATGAAGATAATTGTACAGGTTGTCAGGTTTGCATTCCATTTTGTCCTGTAGATTGCATTGAACCGGTTGATAAAGAAAAATATAATATACCAATTCCTCCTGTCCAAGTACGATTTAATGAATGTATTGGATGTAATGCTTGCTTTAAAGCTTGCGAAGCTTTGACTTGGGATGCAATTCGAATGATTAAAACTAATGTAGTTGAAGAACGTTATAATATAACTATTACATAAAATTTATCTTGAATAACAAATCACAAAGTCAACAAACCATTGATAAATCTATTGATCAAGATTATAAATATGGTTTTACTACTAATATTGAGCAAGACACTTTAGAACCCGGTCTAAATGAAGATATTATAAAAATTATCTCAAACAAAAAAAACGAGCCTGAATGGTTGCTTGAATGGCGTTTAAAAGCTTTTAGACATTGGCAGAAAATGAAAACACCAGACTGGGCAAAAATCAACTATCCTGAAATAGATTATCAAGCGATTAGTTATTTTTCTGCACCAAAGAAAAAAGAACTAAAAAGTTTAGATGAAGTGGACCCCGAAATTTTAAAAACTTATGATAAATTAGGTATACCATTAGAAGAGCAAAAAATGTTGTCGGGTGTTGCCGTTGATGCAGTTTTTGATAGCGTATCTGTTGCAACTACCTTTAAAAAAGATTTAAAAAAAGCTGGTGTTATTTTTTGTTCATTTTCAGAAGCAGTTGTAGAGTATCCAGATTTAATAAAAAAATATTTAGGCTCTGTAGTTCCATATGGAGATAATTATTTTGCAGCCTTAAACTCTGCAGTATTTAGTGATGGAAGTTTTGTTTATTTGCCTAAAGGCGTAAAAAGTCCAATGGAACTATCTACATATTTTAGAATTAACGCAGCAAATACAGGCCAATTTGAAAGAACCCTGATAGTGGCAGAAGATAATAGTTATGTAAGCTATTTAGAAGGTTGCACAGCTCCAATGAGAGATGAGAATCAATTACATGCAGCTGTCGTTGAGCTTGTTGCTCTAAATAATGCTGAAATTAAATATTCTACTGTTCAAAATTGGTATCCTGGAGATAAAAATGGTAAAGGTGGAATTTATAATTTTGTTACCAAGCGTGGTACTTGTAAAGGTAAAAATTCAAAAATATCTTGGACACAAGTTGAAACAGGTTCAGCAATAACCTGGAAATATCCAGGATGTATTTTGAAAGGTGATAATTCAACGGGTGAATTTTATTCAGTAGCTTTAACAAACAATTTTCAACAAGCAGATACTGGAACTAAAATGATTCACATAGGTAAAAATACTAAAAGTACCATCATATCAAAAGGGATATCAGCTGGTAAAGGACAGCAAACATATAGAGGTGAAGTATCTATTAGAAAAAAGGCAACTGATTCCAGGAACTATTCTCAATGTGATTCGCTTTTAATTGGTAGTAAGTGTGGTGCACATACTATACCATATATAAACGTTCATAATAATTCTTCAAAAATGGAACATGAGGCTTCAACCACTAAAATTGGTGAAGATCAAATGTTTTATTGTAATCAACGAGGAATAAATGAAGAAGATGCAATTTCAATGATTGTAAATGGTTTTTGCAAGGATGTTTTTAATGAACTGCCTATGGAATTTGCAGTAGAAGCTAGAAAATTGTTAGAGGTTAGTTTAGAGGGAAGTGTTGGATAATATGCTAAAAATAAATAATCTAAATGTTAGAATAGAAAATACAAAAATACTGAATGGAATTGACTTAGAAGTAAAACCTGGCGAAGTACATGCTATAATGGGTAAAAATGGTTCTGGTAAAAGCACTTTATCAAATGTAATAGCTGGAAATGATACCTATTCTATTGATTCTGGCTCTATTTTCTATAATAATACTAATATTGAAGATCTTTCGATTGAAGAAAGGGCTTTAAATGGTATTTTTCTATCTTTTCAATATCCTGTTGCACTTCCTGGAGTAAATAATACTTATTTTTTGAAAGCTGCTTTAAATGCGAAAAGAAAATATGAGGGTAAAGATGAACTTGATGCAGTTAATTTTTTAAAAATTATTCGAGAAAATATAAAAAAAGTTGAAATGGATGATAGCTATCTTAAAAGATCAGTAAATGTTGGTTTCTCTGGAGGAGAAAAAAAACGTAATGAAATTTTACAAATGATTACTTTAGAACCTAAGTTATCTATCTTAGATGAAACAGATTCAGGCTTAGATATAGATGCTTTAAAAATTGTTGCAAATGGA
>CAYTPF010000163.1:0-4057 GCA_964439775.1 uncultured bacterium
ATCATCTTCTATTTTAGATAGATTATGTTCAAAAACTATTTTTACATTATTTTTTTTATCGGCTTCATTTAATAAAATTTTATTTAACCTAGATCGTGATACTGAATATATAACTTCTTTAGGATTTATACTATATGGCTGAAAATTTGTATTCCCATTTTTATCATGAATCAATCTACCTTCCATAGGTAATAATTCATTTTTTATACAATCATATACACCAGCATCTTTTAAAGCTTCAATACCACGATGAGATAATGCAAGATTTATAGAACGGCCACCATAAAATGATTGCTTCCTAATATCTTCACGTTTTTCAAATAATGTTATTGATTCACTTTGTTTACTTAATAAAATTGATAATAACGGTCCTGCTAAACCTGATCCAACAATAATGACATTATTCATCCATGATACCTTTTAAAATATCTACTAATTGATAGCAGGCTAAATATGAATTATATAATGGAACTGGTGCAATTCTTAATATATCAGGTTTTCTAAAATCACAAACAACAGATTTTTGATACAGCAGATTAGTAATTTTATCATTATGATCTATAATTTTAATAGATAACTGGCAACCACGTTCATCATTTTCTTCTGGAGTTAAAATTTCAATTTTTCTATTTAGATTTTTCTTTAATAAAAATTCTAAATACGATGTCAAATTATGACTCTTTTTAATTAATTTTTGCATACCAACATCTTCAAATACTGTCAAACTTGACAAAAGACCAGCCATAGATAATATTGGTGGATTTGATAATTGCCATGCTTCGGCACTCAAAATTGGTTTAAATTCTTTATCTGGATCAAATCTTTTTGATTTGCTATGTCCCCACCATCCTTCTAATCTTTTAATTGTTTTTGAATTAAAATATTTAGAATTTATAAAAACTCCTGATGGAGCTCCTGGTCCACCATTTAAATACTTATATCCACACCATGCAGCAAAGTCTACACCCCATTCACTTAACTTTAGATTCACATTGCCTACTGCATGTGCTAGATCCAATCCAATTATACAATTATATTCTTTTGCCACTTCTGTTATTTTTTTAATATCAAATAACTGTCCAGTTAAATAATTAACTCCACCTAATAAAATTAAAGCAATATCATCCTTGTTTGATTTAATTGCATCTAATATCCTATCAGTTGAAACAATATTATTTCTATCTGGTTTTATAATAATTAAATCATTCTCAGGATCATTATTATGTAATTTTAATTGAGATTTAACAGCATATAAATCTGATGGGAATGGATTTCCTTCAATCAAAATCTTTTTTTTCTTTCCATTCGGTTGATAAAATGATATCATTAGTAAATGCAAATTAACTGTTAATGAATTCATAACAACTACTTCATTTTCTTTTGCACCTACTAAATTTGCTGATATTTTATTTAATAGCTCATGATAACTAAACCATGGTTTTTTTGCTTGGAGATGACCTTCAACCCCATAATTTTTCCAATCATTTATTTCTTGTAAAATGTCATCTTTTAATCTTTTAGGTTGCAATCCTAAAGAATTTCCACAAAAGTAAAGATGCGACCTTTTATTATCAATTTTAGGAAAATAGAAGTAGTTTTGAAAATCAGCTAATTCATCTTTTCTATCTAGTTTTTCAGCAAATTCAATTGTATTTTTAAAAATATTTTTTTTCATCAATACCAAGCCATTCTAAAGCTGTACCTGCATACATTCTTTGCTTAACATCATCTGCAACATTTAATGCTTTTATTAATTCTCCAGGTTTAGTTTCTCCTAATGGAAATGGATAATCTGTTCCTAATGCTATTTTATTATACCCAATAGTTTTAATTAAATATTCTAATGAATCTATATTGTGAACTAAAGAATCTACATAAAAACTATTTAAATAATTTGACGGTAATATATTATTATCAATTGCACAGAGATCAGGTCTCATAGTAAAACCTTTATCAATTCTACCAATTGTATATGGAAAAGAACCACCACCATGAGCAAATGCAATTTTCAATTTTGGATATTTCTCTAAAATTCCTCCAAATATAATTGAGCATATTGCTCTAGATGTTTCTGCTGGCATACCTACTAACCAAGGTAACCAGTATTTTTTCATACTAGATTCACCTATAACTTCCCAGGGATGAATGAAAATTGGACAGTTAATATTTTCTGCATGTTCAAAAACTGGTAAATATTTCTTATCTGATAAATTATTACCATTAATATTTGATCCTATTTGTATTCCATTTAACTTTAAATCATTAACACATCTATCCATTTCTTTAATTGCTAAATTAGTATCCTGCATTGGGATATTACCAAGAGCAAAATATTTAGATGGGAATTGGCACATAACTTCATGTAAATGATCATTTAAGAATTCATATAAAAACATAGATTCTTTTATTTTTGACCAATATGAAAAAAGGACTGGGATAGTGGATAAAACTTGCATATCAATACTACTTTCACTCATATCATTAAGTCTATCATTTGCATCCCAACAATTGCATTTTATATGTCTAAACATAGAATTCTGTTTATATAAATCAGCACTAGTATTAGTAAAATTTTTAATGACTAAGAATCGATCATCTGAAAAATGTTTTGTAACATTATTAAGATTTTGTGGAATTATATGAGTATGTATATCTATTTTAAACATTTAAGGTTTCTCTAAGTATGAATTGCAATTTTTGCAAGTACGAGCATCCTCGTTCTTCCAAAATTCTTCAAATATAATTGGAAGTTGAGTTTCAATATCTTTCAGTATAATAAATTTCTCATAAAGAAGAGTTGCACAATTATCACAATACCACTGAAATCCATCTAATTCATTTTTCCTTCTCTTACGTTCTATAACTAAACCAACAGTATTTTTAAATCTTTGTGGTGAATGAGGAATTTTTGGTGGTAATAAAAAAATATCTCCTTCATTTATTTTTATATCTTTAACCATTCTATTTTCAATAATTTTAAGTATCATATCACCTTCTAACTGATAAAAAAATTCTTCACCTTCATCAACGTGATAATCTTTTCTAGTATTTGGTCCACCAACAACCATAATAATAAATTCACTATTTTCATAAACAACTTTATTACCTACAGGAGGCTTTAGTAAATATCTATTATCTTCTATCCATTTTTTAAAATTTATCGGAGGAATAATACTATTCATTTTTTATATGGGCGATGCATTTGAGCTCTATCGCAATTGGTGTAGGCAAAGATTGTATACCTATCGTAGTTCTACAAGGTTTATTATTCTTGAAATATGTTTTATAAATTTCATTATAAACACTAAAATCATCTTTCATATTTGTCAAAAACACTGTTACATCAATCAAATCGTCCCACTTAGCACCAGAGTCTAATAAAACAGTATTTATATTTTTAAAGACTGAATGACATTGCATTTCAAAATCATATTTTACTATATTTCCCAATTTATCTAATTTCACTCCTGGAATTTCACTCTTCCCTTTTTCTCTTGGCCCTATACCCGATAGATATAAAAAGTTTCCAACTTTTCTAGCATGAGGGTAGCTACCAACCGGTTCAGGTGCACTCTTTGAAAATATATTTTTTTTATTCATAATTTAACACAAACATTTTTAGGTTCTGTAAAGAAGTTAAATGAACTTTCTCCACCTTCTCTTCCAATTCCAGATTCTTTCATCCCACCAAACGGAACACTCAAATCTCTAAGCATCCAAGTATTTATCCATATTGTCCCAGCCTCAATTAATGATGCAACTCTGTGTGCTCGTTTAATATTTTTAGTAAATATTGATGCTGATAATCCATATTTTGAATCATTTGCTAATTTAACTAATTCTTTTTCATCCTTAAAAGATGTTAATGTAACAACAGGTCCAAATATTTCTTTTTGATTAACATCAGACTTCATTGATAAACCTTCAATAATTGTTGGATGAATAAAAAAACCATTTTTAAATTTATTTTTATAGGTTATTTGCTTACCACCACATAAAACTTTTCCACCATCTAGCTTTGCTTTTTTTATAAAAGTTAAAATTTTATCTAAATGTG
>CAYTPF010000164.1:0-4033 GCA_964439775.1 uncultured bacterium
GTATGATTACATATTCAATATTTTTTTTCCCACCTAATTTATTTTTAGAATCATTATCAATTATATTAATTTCAGGATCAAAGATTTCTAATGAATTTGGAAAATCAATTTGTGATGGTTGAATAGATTTAATATTACCAACACCTTCAATATCAATAATAAATGTAAAAGCTTCATCTTGTTTAATATTTTTATTATCTATGTAAGTATTAATTTTCCAATTGCCTACTGCTGCAGATGGATTACCTTTATTTGGAGGTAATTTTTTGACATCAACTACTATTTCGTTTGTACCCAATGTAACTTGCTTACTTCTACTAAAAAAATCATCTCCAAAAAAATTAAATGATCTACTATTATTCTTAGTTTTAACTCCTATTGAAATAGTTGCTGGCTCAATAGCTTGCTTACCAGATTTAGTTGGAAACAACGCAATTTTTTTTACAATTGACTTATACCAAACTTCACGATTAATTTGAGTTTTTTCAAACTGTAAATTCCTTGGAGAAAAAGTTTCTTGGGACCAAAAGCCCTTAAATGTTGGCATATCTGAAAAATCAAATGAACTTAAATTAACTTTTGTATACAATGAATATGTTAAAACAATTTGTTCTCCTCTATAAGGTGAGATATTGTCAACTGAAGCTTCTATAAAATATTGTTGTTCAACATTAGATTTTCTTTTATTTTGTTTTCTATCTAAAACAGTAATTGAAATTTCTGAAGTTTTTTTATAGCTATTATCAAATTTAATATTGAAAGAAGGTATTTTTAAATTACCTGTTGAAATTGGCATCAATTGCCATGATAGTGAATATGAGCTTGACATCTTTCCATTTATCCATTGCATTTGTGTTGATGAATTTGGACCAGAAATCACTCTAAAATCTTTAATATTATTTATGTCTATTATTGGTTCTTGTCCATTTTTAACTGTTATAGTATAATTTATTGATTCACCTTCATAAATCTCATATTTATCTACATCAACACTAATATTTTGTGAAATTAATAAACTTAAAAAAATATTTATAAAAAACATTCTTACCAATCTTTTAACACCTTTTTTGATTTCAAAGGTTTATATTTTCTTTTCATTAAATTTTTATGATTAGCTTTTAATGAATTTAATATTGCTTCTGCCTCCTCTTTCTCAAGTTTCTCTTCTGAACTTAGATTGGATTCTTGACCTTTATTCTGTTGCTCTTGATCAAATTGCTCTTCACTATCTTTCTGATCTTGACCTTCACTCTGTTGTTCTTGATCAAATTGCTCTTCACTGTCTTGCTGCTCTTGACCTTCACTCTGTTGTTCTTGATCACCTTGCTCTTCACTATCTTGCTGCTCTTGACCTTCACTTTGTTGCTCTTGATCACCTTGCTCTTCACTATCTTGCTGCTCTTGACCTTCACTTTGTTGCTCTTGGTCACCTTGCTCTTCACTATCTTGCTGCTCTTGATTATCACTTTGCTGTTTTTGTTGGTTTTCTTGGATAATTTTGCTTAATAATTCATAATTATATCTAGCTTCTTCATTATTTGGATTAGTTTCTAATGATTTTCTATATTCTATTAAACTTCTTTCATAATCATTCAAACTATAAAAGGTATTACCTAAATTAAAGTGGGTATTTGATTTCAATAATATATCTTTTGTTTTTAATGCTTCATTATAATAGTTAATTGCTTTATCATATTCACCCTTATAATAATTTAGGTTACCAAGATTAAAATCAATTTCTTTAAGATCTGGATTATTTTTTGATAAACTTTGATATTTTTCAATAGCATTATTTATAGATAAATTTTCACCTAGATCATTTTCAATATCCTGATTTAAACAAAAACTTAAAGTTAAAAAAAATAAAATGATATTTTTAAAGTTATACAAAGCTTTAATCTTTCTTTTTAGTAAATAACAAAAAATCTACAAATAAGCATATTAAACTTAATAACAAAAAGATTTGATATCTATGCTCATACTCGGTAAATACTTGAGTTTTCAATTCTTTTTTATCAAGTAAATCTAAATTTTTTATTAGCGGGGATAATGCATTTGCTTTATTATCTATTCTGTAATATTCTGCACCTGTTATATTAGATATTTTATTTAAGATTTGCTCATTTAAAATAGTAGTTACAATTTTTCCATCATTATTTTTCTTAAAATTAATTCTTTTGCCCGTTTCACTCAATATTGGGATTGGAGACCCTTTTATTGTCCCAACACCTACAGTATAAAACAAAATTTGCCTATCGCTAGCTATTTTAGCTATTTCAATGGCTTCACCTTCGTGGTCTTCACCATCTGAAACCAATATAATAGCCTTATATTTTTCATTATCTTTCTGTATTTGATCTATTGCTAGATTCATTACTGATGATAATGAAGTACCTGGTGTTTCTACTATCTTGGTATCAATCGATTTTAAAAATAATTTTGCAGCAGAATAATCTGTTGTTAATGGTAAATGTATATGGGCTGTTCCAGCAAATACAATTATACCTATTCTATCACCATCTAAACTATTAATCAATCGATTTAACTCATACTTTGCTTTTTCTATTCTATTTGGTGTTACATCTTGAGCATTCATACTTTCAGAAACATCTAAAGCAATAAAGATATCAATTCCTTCTCTTTTATATTCAGATAACCGTGTACCAATTTGCGGTCCTATACTAGCTACAATCATAAAAAAACATCCTATAATTAATAACCAACTTTTAATATGAATTCTATTATATATTACATTTTGGAAAATATATTCTTTGACATTATCAGATTTAATATTATTATAAATAAATTTATTTTTATTATTATAAAAAACATTAAGAATAACTAAAATAATTAATGGTAAAAATAATACTACAAAAATTGGAAAATTATATTTTATCATTAAAAACTTTTCCTGAAATAAATTTGATTTAATAAAATAACTAACATAATCAAAATTGAAGCAGCAAATGTAAAATAACCATATAATTCATGATGATTTTTATATTCAGCTACTTCAATTTCAGTTTTTTCCAATTTATCAATATCTTTGTATATTTTTTTTAATGATTCATTATCAGTTGCGCGAAAAAATCTACCATTTGTAACATTAGCAATCTCTTTTAATGTCTCTTCATCAACATCGACATCCATCATTTGCACAGTTGCTCGTCCCCAAATATCTTTAACTGGATAGGGGGCTTTACCAATTGAACCAGCACCAATAGTATAAATTTTAATATTAAATTTTTCTGCTAATTCTGCTGCAGTTACAGGCTCTATCTCACCTCTATTATTACTTCCATCTGATAATAAAATCATTAATTTACTTTTTGAATTTGAAAATCTTAATCTGTTGGTTGCATTAGCAATTGCCATACCAATAGCAGTTCCATCATATTCTTCTTGGGCTACATCTATTTTATCTATAAATTGAATTAAAATATCTGTATCTACAGTTAAAGGACATTGAATAAATGATTCTCCTGCAAAAATAATGATTCCAAGTCTATCTCCTGATCTATCATTTACAAATGATTTTGCTACTTCTTTTGCTGCTTCCAATCTATTTGGTTTAAAGTCCTGCGCAAGCATTGATGATGACATATCTATAACAAGCATTATATCAACTATTTCAATTTTGCTATTTGTAACTACATTAGTTTTTCGAGGTCTTGATAATGCTATAATTGCTAATAAAAAAATTATAAACTTAATTAATAATATTAATCTTATTTTGTATTTTGCACTAGATATGTATGATTCAGGAATTAACTTTATATCAGAAAATCTCATTACAGATTCTCTTTTAAAACCTATTTTATAATGAAATAAATAAATAAGTATTAAAACTACTATAAGAAGTAAAAAATTAGGATATAGTAATTCAATCATATATTAATTATTTAAATTTTTAATTATTTCTAGCGATGAACTGGCTTAAAGCAAAAAGTTTATTTTCTTGAAAATAGTTACCAACCAACTGCATGCCAATAGGTAAATTATTCTTAGAAAATGAAAAGGGTATATTTAATGC
>CAYTPF010000165.1:0-4022 GCA_964439775.1 uncultured bacterium
AGTATTAGCAATAACATTTAACGAATCAATAACTTTTTCAAATTGCGATAATTGTTCTAATTCATATTCTACTGAAGGATACAAATCATGGCCTTGAAAATTATCAATAAACTTTTTATAGTATTCAATAGCCATAGAATATTCATTTAAATTATTTGAATATATATAACCAATCATAAAAGTAGATTTTGCATACAAGTTTGGATCTGTAGATACTTTTTTAAACTCTTCAATTGCATAATTATAATCTTTAATATCATTAAGATATATTTCACCTAATAAAAAATTAACTTTTTCTAAGTCATTAGATTTTGCATATTTTTTCTCTAGACCTTTAAGCATAGTTATAGCTTTTGCAAATTCTTTTTCGATACGATATTTATTTGATTTTTCAATCTCCAAATCAATGTTATTTTCTCCACAGCCATAAAGCAATAGAAAACATATAATTATTTTAATTTTCATTCAACCCCCTTAAAAAATAAATAGTAAAGCATTAGAAATAGTTGGCTTTCCATATCCATATTTATATGCTACATCAATACGTAATGGACCTATAGGCGACATAAATGTAATTCCATAACCTGCATTCCAAACAAATTGTGATGTTTGTAAAGTATATTCATTTATTAATTTACCAGCATCGATAAAAAACTCACTCCCAATAAGCCAAAACATAGGTATTCTAACTTCTAAATTTATTAACTGCTTTAAATAACCTCCAACATCATTTAACTCACCCTCACCCCAACCTCTCAATGAAGTACTTCCACCAAGGTAAAGCCTATCGTACAAAGGTAAAAATTCAATTTTATTATTATTAGAAAAATCATATAAATATCCAAACTTAGCTCTAAATGCAAATGTAGCATAGGTATAAATTGGAATGAAGTATTTATATTCAGATTCAACTTTCGTATAACTCCTAGCTCCACCCAACAATGTACCTCTCAAATCCCATTTTAATGAAACATACTGTCCACTTCTAGGGTTTAAAAAGTCATTTAATGTATAATACATATAATTTATTTCTAGACTTCTTTCCTGTTCAATATTATTATTACTTATTTGATTATTTTCTATATTTAATTGACCATTTAACTTATAATTTTCACCTTGTTTATATAAAAATGAAGTTTTAATACCTTGCCTTCTTAAAAATCCTTGTTCACTAGATTCATCAAAATAATATTTAACATTAATAGGCAATCTAAATTTATATAACCATGGTGAAAAAAATGATACTTCAAATTTCCTAGTAGAAATAGCAATATCTTTATCTAATCTAATCCCTACATTAGAATTAACTCCAATCTTTAATGAGGTATCTAATATTTTTGCTATATTCCATTTCCCACCAGCTTGTATTACTGTAATAGGAGATGCATCATCACCTAATGCAGATAGAGTTTGTCCAAAACCAAATTCTCCAGCTATATTTCCTGAATCACCTTTCCTTACCTTAATTATTATATCAACTAGGCTTTCTTCTTTATTAATATTTTTTTTTATTTCAACATTGCTAAAGACATTTGATGTATATATTCGTTTTTGGCTTTTTACAATTTGACTATTATTATATCTATCTCCACTACTAAATAGTAATTCTCTATAAATATGATTATTATTTATTTCATCTAATGATTCAATTTTTATAGAACCAATTTTAAATGTTTTACCTTCGGAAATATTTATTCTAATATTAATTCTTTGATTTTCTTTGTATACCTCATCAACTATATTGACCAGTGCTTTGCCTTTTTCCAAATAAATACTTTTAATATTTTTCAATGATGCATTTAATAAAATTGGATTAAAAATTTGATTAGTTCTTAATTGAAGTAACTTTTCAATTTCATCCTTTGATAGCAAGTTATTACCAAAAATTTCAATTTCATTAATTAGATATTGCTTACCTTCATTAATTTTAAAAATAACATCTACATTATTTTTATTTTCTTTAATTAAATAATCCACATCAATCTCAAGATACCCTAGAGACATGTAATAATTTTTAAGATTTAATTTATCTAGATGAAGTTTTCTTATATTATATATATCATTAAATAAAAATTTTGGATTTTGAGTATTAATTACTTTCAATAACTTTTGATTTTCAACAGAATTATTCCCTTGAAAATTAACAGATGATATTAATTTAGAATTTGAAAATAGGAAACCTATATAAAATATAAATATTAATCTAATCATTATTACTTATAATGATATCTAATACGATAATTAAGATTCATTAAGCGATTCTCATCTATTTTTGCAACGACAGACATATTACGATTCATTCTATAGCCTAATTCATATTCAGAATCATTAACACTTGAAAATACATCTCGTTTATAATTTACAAATAGCTTTGGTGATAAATTAGCTCCGACATAAAGATCTAAATTCCTATCTTCAATACCTGATAATAAAGATCCAGTCGTATTGAATTGAAATTTATTCAAAAATGTGTATTTTGATATGTTCCTTTCCAATTCATTTTCAAAATAGTTAGATATAAAATTTTCAATTTGTTCGTTACTTGACATATTATCAGATGGATTATCTCTAAATAACAATAATTCAATTATATCACTTTGAGAATAATTATTATAAGATTCTAATGTTAAATTTGGATTATTTAAAGAGCCCATAAATGAAACATCTATATTTTCTCCAGCAATATTTGTACTACCGAAAATATCTAATTCAGGATTAAACTCTGTGGGATCTAGATAAATATTACCATTAAGATTGACAAATTCATTTCCATTATAAAAAAATGATCCTTCAATAATATTTAATTCACCAGAATATTTAAACCCCTCATTTTTAAATTCGCTTATATTGACAAAACCGTCCAAATATAAATCCATTAACGTATTTTCAACTTTAATAGCATTTTGCAAAGGAACTTCAATATTATATCTATAAAAAGGAGCTTTATTATCTTCCATTCCATCATTTGAACTTGATGAAAAATCAGATATAATTTTAAACATATTAGGTTTAGGTATAAACTTGCCTTCTACATCTACTGTATCTTTACCCGTAATAGAAAAATGAGCTTCTCCATTACCAATAAAATTTTCTTCAGTATCTTTTATGAAAATATTATCTGATTTTATAATTAATGAGTAATTAGGTTGAAAAAAAGATGACAAATCAATACTACCATATAAATTAATTTCAGATAATTCATCAGATTGAATTGATTTTGAAAACAAATTTCTAAAAAACAATGTTGTTTTTTCTAAAATAGATTTGTTGAAATTATATGACCTTGTATAGCCTTTAAAATCTTCAAATACTAATTGATTATTTCTTAAAATAGCAACACCATTAATATTTTCAACAAAATTATCTAGATTAATCAAGCTTAGTTCACCATTTCTAATAACAAGCTGACCATTCCTTCTAGGGTTATTATAATTTCCTGCAATTGATAATTGCAACGAAATATCACCTTTCAAGTAATCAACATTATCAATATTATTAGTTAAAATATTAAATTGATTTGATTTTCCTGTTATCATAATATTCAAAGGAAGCGTATTTAAATTAACATTTGATTTAACTATACCAATATCATAAGGTAATGAACCAGAAACTGTATATGTTTCTTCTGGATTACTAAAATTGAAGCCTTTCAAATATAATTGAGAGTCTCTATAAATAAATGAACCATTTAAATTTTCACCTGATAACTTATCAAATCCAGGATTTTCAATATTTGTATCCATATAAAATACAATATCACTCATTTTGCCATTAATTTTACCTTCTGATACAAGTAATCCTGATATTTGATTACTGATTGGTAGATACATATTTAGTTTGTTTAAATTAAGGTTGTCAAATTCATAGACCAGAAATATTGAATCATTTTTACTGAAAATATTGCCTTCCTGTTTAAAAAGATTACTAGAGGTTAACCAACCTTCAAATTTAAAATTGCCATCATTAGATTTCATTTCGATATTGTTAATTAAAAACCTTTTATTTCTAAATGAAAAATCTGC